>JAOUKG010000400.1 GCA_029882725.1 Cyclobacteriaceae bacterium | reverse complement strand
AGATTTATCGTTTTTAGCCAGAAAAAAAATGAAATTCCGTGGAAACCTTCAATATAGTTTTATTTGGTTCCTGAGGGCATTATATTTGTTGCTTGATGAACTAAAAACATGAAAATATATACTATTACTTTAATTTTTGTTTCCCTCTCCCTTTCAGGATTTTCACAAGTATTAACTATGGGGAAAATTTCCGATAACAATCAATTTGCTGGTCCGGCGGTGGCAATCAACAGAAAAGATATAGGGAATGTTGTGGTTTTAACATCGCCCGGCACCATCTTTTCTTCCATTGATTCAGCTAAAAATTGGAGAGTTGTCTCTCTCAAAGTATATAGCAAGGAATTTGGTACACCCATGTTAATCTCAGACAAAAAAGGCCGTTTTTATTATTCTAATATTACTGAGGCCGAAATCGAAGGTCAAACTAAAAGAACTTTTATAAGTCGTATTTCAATAACTAAGGGATTTTCCTGGGAAGAAGGTGAAATTATGAACTATGCATCCGGTGTTCCATACAGAAATTGGTCTGTCTATGATATAAATACAGATAATATTTACACTTCATGGACTAATTTTGATAAGTATCGAAGTGAATCTCCGGAAGATAAAAGCAATATTTACTTCAATACATTAACCAAGTCTGGAAAAAAATGGAGTGACCCGAAAACCATCACCGTGGAATCAGGTGATTGTATGGATAGCAATAGTACAGTGATGGGTGCAATTCCTGCGGTAGATGTTATAGGAAGAATATTTGTAGTATTTGCAAATAACAATAACCTTTATATTGACAGGTCTTTTGATAAAGGAGACACCTGGCTTAGAAAAGATATTCATGCCGGTGAACAAAAAGGAGGGTGGGATATAGAAATTCCGGGGGTTAAAAGAGGACATGGACTACCTGCTTTTGCCATGGACAACAGTGGAAGCGTATTATCTGGCACATTATATGTGTTTTGGTCACAAAAAGAAACAGATGGCACATCGAAATTAGTTTTCAAAAAAAGTCAAAGAAATGGTGATACTTGGACTCAGCCAGAAAAAATATTTGATCAAGACACAGTAATTCATCAATTTTTCCCAATAGCCAAGGTCGATGATTTTAATGGAATTTTATATTTGATTTATTACAGTATGAACCCTGATAAAACTGTGGATGTGATACTCAATTATTCATTGGATGGAGGAAATACTTTTAACCGCAAAACATTAAATGAAAAACCCTTTTCAATTAAGGGAGGCCCTATTATGAGCAACTATTTAGCTTTAGATGCCTATAAGGGTTTCATTGCCACATCCTGGGTGGAACAATCGGATGATGGAGGTATGGAAGTAAAAGGTTCCTTTTTTAAATATGAATCCTTAGTCAAGTAACAAAATAGAACTTATTGCATTTTAAATTGTTGTCCTTCTAGCACTAATAAATTAAATTTGCAGTATAATTTAATTCAACTATGATCGAAGAAAAAGTAAAATACAAAGTAAAAGATATAAACCTGGCCAGTTGGGGAAGAAAAGAAATTGAACTTGCTGAAGCTGAAATGCCTGGTTTAATGTCCTTGAGAAATGAGTATGGAAGTGACAAACCACTTAAGGGAGCTCGTATTGCAGGATGCCTTCATATGACGATACAAACGGCTGTATTGATCGAGACTCTTGTAGAATTGGGTGCCGATGTTCAGTGGTCTTCATGTAATATTTTCTCAACTCAGGATCACGCAGCAGCGGCAATTGCGGCAACAGGCGTTCCTGTTTATGCATGGAAAGGGATGAATGAAGAAGAATTTAACTGGTGTATTGAACAAACATTGGTATTTCCCGACGGTCAACCTTTAAATATGATTCTTGATGATGGTGGTGATCTTACCAATATGGTTTTTGATGAAAACCCTCAATTTATAGATGGAATTAAAGGACTTTCGGAAGAAACTACTACTGGCGTTCACAGGTTGATTGAAAGAGAAGAGAATGGTACTCTACCCATGCCTGCAATCAACATCAATGATTCAGTTACCAAAAGTAAATTTGATAACAAGTACGGATGTAAAGAATCTCTTGTAGATGCTATCAGAAGAGCTACTGACATAATGATGGCTGGAAAGGTAGCTATTGTTGGAGGTTATGGTGACGTTGGAAAAGGTTCTGCAGCTTCATTACGTGGAGCAGGTGCAAGAGTAATTGTAACTGAAATTGATCCTATTTGCGCATTACAGGCAGCCATGGACGGTTTCGAAGTGAAAAAAATGATTAACGCTGTAGCGGAAGGGGATATCATTGTTACTGCAACAGGTAATAAAGATATCATAAACTCAACTCATTTCTCAAAAATGAAAGATAAGACCATCGTTTGTAATATTGGCCATTTTGATAATGAAATTGATGTTGCCTGGCTTAATGAAAATACCAAAAAAGACGAAATAAAGCCTCAGGTAGATAAATATACTCTTCCCAATGGCAATGATATAATCTTACTTGCAGAAGGCCGATTGGTTAATTTAGGCTGTGCCACTGGTCACCCTTCTTTTGTAATGTCTAATTCATTTACAAATCAGGTGTTGGCACAAATTGAACTTTGGAAAAATTCTGAAAGTTACGAAAACAAAGTATATATGCTACCCAAACACTTAGACGAAAAGGTAGCCCGTTTACACTTGAAAAAAATTGGTGTAGAATTGGATGAACTTTCGCCTGAACAAGCAAAATACATTGGTGTAACCCCTGAAGGGCCTTACAAACCAGATTATTACAGATATTAATAAATTACAAAACACAGGGACGTACTATTTACGCCCCTGTGTTTATCTACTATCACTATTGTGATTGCCAACGCACTCGCATCACACCCAAACACATCACCTTTTACATCCCAAACAAATGAAATCATTTAAGGTTTCTGTTCATAATACTTGTATTTCCTTTTTAAATGAAAGAATCGCTTCAGTAAAACAATCTATAAAAGAAGCCGAAGAATCCATACACGAAAACACCAAAAGTAGTATGGGGGATAAGTATGAAAACAGCCGTGAAATGGCCACTCTGGAAATAGACAAAAGGCAAGCCGCACTGAATAATTTATTGTCGCTACAAAATGATTTTCAACAAATAAATCCTGAGATTAAAACAAAACGTATTGAAAAAGGGTCTCTTTTAGCCACCAACAAAGCTCTCTTCTATATAGCTGGTAGCCTGGGAAGAGTGGAAGTAGAAGGAAAATCAGTAATGGTTATTTCTCAAAACGCCCCTATTTTTCAAACACTTAAAGGTTTTGATAATGAAAAAAAAGTGATCTTCAACGGGAGTGAATATGAACTGATTGAATTAATGTAAAACCTTTCAGGTTAACCATAACGTATACATTTTCCTTATTGAAATACATAAAAAGTATCCCTTAACGCTTGCACATACCCCCCAAATATTCCAAAACCGTTTTGAATATTGCTATAAACTATAACCGGCTCAGCTAGCGGGTTTTCAACTGAATTTCTTTGTAATTCAGTTGACTTTTTATATAAATAATAGTCTCTGGTTATTTCTTTTAGACTAATTTCGACAAACCGAGCTGAAAACAATCCAACACCATTAAAATAATTGTTACCTACTCTGAATTTGCCCACTCCCGTTTTATTTTTAAACAGTTGATCATCAAATAATATACTACTGTTATAAAAACCACCTGTACTTCCTAATAATGGATCAGCGGTTTCTGCATTTGCACCATACCTGACACTATCCGTAATAACCGGTGGATCTTGCTGATAATCGTATATGTAATTGTAATAATAAACCTCTAGCAGGTAAAATGAATCCCCCGGAGAATCGGCTATACTAATGGTAAACTCAAGATAATTGGAAGTATTATCTTGAACCTCCTTGATTTCAACAATCTCGAACACTGGAATAACCTGAGGTATTGTTAACTCAGAATTTATAGAAATATAATCAGGCTCTATCACTTCAATTTTA
>JAOUKG010000399.1 GCA_029882725.1 Cyclobacteriaceae bacterium | reverse complement strand
TGTTCCAACAAACCACTTATCGAAAAGTCGGTAGAAAGTTTTCCTGTCATTGTTTTGGCTAAGGGGGCCAATACTTTAACAATCGTAAAAGCTTCGTAGGTTTCCCTTATTCCCAGGTTATCTATTTTCATTTTAAAATCATACCCTGGTTTTGCAGGATCTTTGGTATCGTATGCCCCTGCCATTAGAAAGGAACCCCCAAGCATATTAAAAGTAATATCATTTAAATTGGCTACTCCGTCGCGTATTATAATATTTCCCTTTGCATTGTTTACTTCCAGATCCATGAATTTCAACTTGTCAATGGTAGAATTCAATACGAAATCAATGTTTTTAGGAATTGGAATTACCTGATAGGTGGTAGTATCTTCCTGCACTACAGTTTCTTCTTCAGACTCCGGCATAAGTTCATTCAGATCCAAAAACTTCGATTTAAAATCAAATGTACCCGTAAGCAACTCATTTTCATTGAAAATATAACCCATATAGTTATTGATCTTGCCGTTCATAGCCATGTCGCTTTTACCCACGGTACCGTTATATTCTGTTAAATGGATTATGGATGGAGAAAAATTCCCCGAGGCTTTTGAAATTGTTACATCATAAGGCAGTGTAACATCTTTGTATACAAAATTGGTTACAGACAAATTACCAGAGGTAGGAAGCTGATCGTATTTTTCTTGTTCCACCAAAGCATAATTTCCAGAAGTTTTCAGATTGGCCTGGATTTTTCCTGCCAGTTCCATTCCTTCCAATGGAAATATTTTTGTAATTTTTTCTAAGTCAACAGCTCCACCTGCATTAATATCCCAGGTATAGTTGTCTAAATTACTGAACAACACATCGGCTGTAAATTTTTCTTTGTCCAAAACCATGGCAAAATCACTTATTTTCGCAGTAAAATCTTTCATTTTACCTGTGGAATTGGTCAAATTGGCCTGGAAATTCATGTTTTCCATGGGAAGAGGAAATTCTGAACTTTTTATGTACCCTGAGTTCAATCCCATACTTCCATTCATTACAGGCATGGTTTTCATGGTACTATCATAGGTGCCTTCTGCAGTCATATCCATTGTAAATATCCCCTTCATATCAAGGCCTTCTACAGGAAACATGGTATTAAGGTCTCCTAAATCGAGCTTGGCCTTAAGATTGGCTTTGGTTTTATAATCGCTAAGGTTAGCAATGGAAACCACGGCATCAATAGGGTTTTTGCCCAGATCCATGTGAAAAACAGAAATGTCAACTGATGTATTTTCAATTATACCGTCGGGATTATTTACTTTCATATCCATGGCAATGTTTTCAACCGCAGTGGGTAAATCAGGGTATTTAAACATTCCATTTTCTACAAGTAATGCCACATTAAAAGCAGGCATTTCGGTATCTGTATATTTTCCTTTAAGAGCACCTGAGAAGGAGAGGGTTCCTTCTGTTTCCATACCACCAAAATCGGAAGAATACATTCCAGGCACCAGAGATAACAGACTTTTAAATGAATTATCTACTGCCTCGTAGGTTATATCCATATCATAAAAGTCGGAACCCATGAAAAACCAACCGTCAAATGCCATAGAAAAATCATTGATACTGGCCTTGTTTTCCTTGAAAGTGTATTTGGAAACATCATCTGAAATGGTAATTGTAGCTTCGAGATTGACCGATTTTTCCTCAAGGTACATATCCCCATCGTAACCTACCCACAGTGAATCAATGGAAGAATTTGTTCTCAAATCAAATACATCCTGAGTAAAATCGCCACTTCCTGAATGATCAAAACCGATCATTTTCATGTAAAAAGGAATGGTTTTATCGTCATAAACCAATTCTGCATCTACCATTTCCCAATGATCAATGGCGAAAGAAAATTCAGAACTTGTTTCAACTGTATCTATCTCCACTTCTTCGGCAGGTACTGCTATATCATAATTTGCAGTACCATCTTCAAGTACTTTTACATTAATAATGGGCCTGATAAGGGAAATACCACTTAAACGTGGTGTATCATCAAATAATACCGAAAACAAATTAATTTCTACTTCGAAAGCCTCGGCAGCAAATAAAACTTCTCCCTCAAAAGGAGCTCTGTTTACTACGCCAAAGTTTTTCATGCTGGCTGTAATGTTGGGGAAATTAGTAAAAAGAGACAATGAGAAATCATCTACATCAAATAATACATCTGCATTCACTGATGCTTTAATCTCCTCATCGATAGCCGCCTTAATATCGTCTTTAAAAATAACGGGAAGGGTGAAGGCTGCAACAAGCAATACACTTAAAATTATAGAGACTACTATTAATATCTTTTTCATGTCAATCTTTGTTTTATTCTTTCATAAAATACGTTTCACATTTTATGGAAAAGGATAGTACAAATTTAGTTATAAATTTAAGCAGATGATAATACGGGTACTTAATTATTTATAGGATGTAATTTATCAGCCAAAAAAATCAAAAAAGAAATTCCTGAATATCTAGTTTAGTCTATGTATCCATAAAGTATAAATACGTTTATAAATGTATACCCTATTAATTGACCAATAAACCGGCTGCCCACATCAGCCCATTTTGAGCCTTGTTGTATTTTGTGACCAGCTCAATCCATTTAAGTTGAGCTGTTATTAAACTTACTTCCCTGCTGTTAATCAAAAATAAACTGCTTTCGCCAGAAAAAAACTTCTGTCGTTCCCCTGCAAGTAATCGACTATAATTTTCAACTGCCGAAGAATATAAGTCTACCTGACTTTTCAACGTAAGTTGCTCATTGTAGTAACTCCTGATTTTGTTCGAAATTTCGAGGGATTTCTGTTGTTCCCCAAAACTTGTTTCTGCTATATCAAAGTTGGTAAGTTGAAGGTCTCCCCGTTGCTTCCTTATAAAAATAGGAAAACTAAAATCGACCCCCCACTTATAATTTTCTGTTGAAAACCCGGCAAGTACATTGGATCCAACATTCTCCTGAAGAAAATTATAGTTGATATCAACGCGTGGTTTCAAAGCTTCTGCTTTAAGTTTTCTCTCGATCTCCAATGCAGATAGTTTATAATCATACATTTGAAGGTCTGGATGATACTCCAATGCCAATTCAATGAGTATGTGAAGTGAGTCTTCTGATACAGGTTCCAATTGAAGTAAACTTTCTACAGACGGGGGGGTGAGTACTTCGGTAATTTCCAGTGGCACTTCATTTTCAAACCAAAGAAAATTTGACAGTTCAAGGGTTGTATTAATATAATCGAGTTGTGCCTGATTACGGCTCATCACCCGATTTTGAATTTGTATGGTGGCTTCCAGCGTATCAATTGCGGGATTGGCTCCCTGTAAATAACTTTGTCTTACGCCCTGAAATCTAACTTCAGCTAACTTCACTGCCTCTGAAAATATCTGAAATTGATTCCAATCACTAATCCAGCGCCAATAGGTTCCTAATGCTTCAAAGTATAAATCATTAATCATACGAATTTGCTGAGCCTCTGCTACTTCATTATAAAGTTTTGCCTTTTTTAACGTGGCTCTTCTTTTATCCATTAACAAGCCCTGACCCAATGAAACACTTGCGCCGGCATACCATAGTCCATTATTGGGTACGGTATTTTCTGCATTTAAAAAAGTACCTGCATTTTGGTCAAATCCGGTTTTTAATTCAACCCCATACCATGTGGGAACCTTTAATCCGGCACTAAGCATGGAAAAATATTCTTTATTGGCGAATTGCTTATTATTGAAATTACTGAATACATAGGGATCAAAACCACCCCGGGCTTTCCGTAAATAACTTTCCCCTCTCGGTTTAAAGAGTTCAGCCTGTTTAACCACCGGGTGATAGTTATCTATAAACCACAACAACTGATCTACTGTTAGTACCCGTGTGCTGTCACTAACCGGTTGTGAATACGAGTTAATACTCATAAATAAAATAACAGAAGTCACGATCATGATTTTTCCACTCAATAAACGCAATTGATATTTCAATTTTATCATCTGTAT
>JAOUKG010000398.1 GCA_029882725.1 Cyclobacteriaceae bacterium | reverse complement strand
AGTAAATGTTAGTCCTATATATATTACCCAAAGTCTTTTAGCAGTATCCTGGATTCTGGGTTTCATTTTATCAGGGCTTAAACCAGGAGATTCTGCTACAAAAAGCTGCATTCCTCCAATACCTAACAAAGGAAGTATAGCAACAGCCAAAACAATAATTCCCATCCCACCTATCCACTGTGTTAATGACCTCCAGAATAACAGTGCCTGGGGCATTGCCTCGATATCGTTAAGTATAGAGGCTCCGGTAGTTGTAAAACCACTTATAGTTTCAAAAAAAGCATCTGTAAATGAAGGAATCTCGCCAGAAATCACATATGGTAATGTTCCAAAAAGTGACATTGTAATCCACCCCAGGCTAACAACCATATAGCCATCTTTCTTTCTTAACTCTTTGACTTTATTTTTTTGAGTGGGTATAAAAATACTAAGACCTGAAATAATAGTAATGCCACTGGATATCAAAAAATAGTTGTAGGGTTCGTTGTAATAGATAGCGAAAGGAAGGCAAAACAGCATAAATACTCCATTAAACAACAAGAGAAGTCCAAGGATATTTGCTATTGCCTTAAAATTTATATTCATTTTATTTAAAGAACTCTTCTACAGCATGTACACAATTGGGCCTACACAGAACAACGGCCCTATCATTGGGTTGGAATTGAAAATCGCCCATTGTAATATAACCATCTCCATCTCTCACCACTCCGCCAATTATGGCTGATTTTGGAAAGCCAAGGTCTTTTATTTTTTTCTTGGTGATTTTAGTTCCCTTTTCAACAATAAATTCCAATACTTCAGCATCTACACCATGTATACTGGTGAGGGAAATAACATTACCTTTCCTTAGGTATCTGAAAATGAAATTTGCTGCAATTAATTTTTTATTGATCATTGTGTCAACACCAATATTCTGCGAAAGGTGTATGTAATCGATGTTTTCAACAAGTGCAATGGTTTTTCTTACGTTAATATTTTTGGCCATAAGGCAAGAAATGATATTTCCTTCCGTATTTCCCGTTACGGAAATGAACACATCCATATTCTCAATACCCTCGTTAGACATTAATTCAATGTCCCGGCCATCACCATTGATTACCAGCACATCTTTTAATTCTTCTGCAAGAGACATGCATTTGTCTCTGTTTTTTTCAATAAGCTTAACGCTGAATTTTTTTCCTAACCTTTTCGCAGCCAAGACCCCAATTTTGCTACCTCCAACAATCATTATGTTTTTAATGGGCATTTTTTCAGTTTTTTTCCCGGCCAGGTTCAAAACGTGTTCAACTCCATTGGGTTGAACAATAAAATATGCGTGGTCACCCAGTAGAAATTGATTATCGCCATGGGGAATTATGGTTTCAGATTTTCTGAGTATAGCAACAGTAATAAAATTTTGATCCGGGTTGAGGTGTGCAACATCCCTCATACTCATATTTAATAAAGGACTGTCATTGTCAATACTTAAACCAACCAAAGAGAGTCTTCCTCCGTCAAAATCAAAATTATCTGTGATATTTACATCTTTAAGGAGTCTTTTTATTTCACGAGCAGCAAGTGATTCGGGTGAAATGAGTTCGTCTATCCCTAATTTTTGTAGGTCGAGTTTCTCTTTATCAAAAAGATACTCTTCATTTTGTATACGAGCTATCGTTTTTTTTGCCCCTAGGTGTTTGCCAATCATTGCAGTTGTTAAATTGGCTTCCTCTGATGAGGTAACTGAAATAAGTAAGTCAGCTTTTGAAATACCGGCTTCTTCAAGTGTTCGATAACTTGTTGAGTTTCCTTTTATAGTAACTACATCCAAATTACTGGCCGCATAAGTAAGTTTGTCCTGATCTTTATCTATCAACACTATATCCTGCTCTTCGTAAGCAAGCAGTTTGGCGAGATGGTAACCTACATCTCCAGCACCTGCAATTAGTATTCTCATTTGGAATTAAATATCCTTTTGCAAATATAAACAATTACCATTTTGTTCATGCATTATAGTGTTTCTAATCTTATACCAATACCTAATACATCTTTTAATGTATCAGGCCGCATTTCATGTTGTAAGGAAATACTGTGTTTGCCTGAATTTGAAAAATGGATAGAGTCCAGTATAGGTATTCTGTGATCAAAGATGTCACCTAATCCCGAACCAAAGGGAGTTCCTGTACTTTTGTCAAAAAGATACAATTCCTTCATTCTTTCTGAAATTATGCCGAGACTGTCCTCCAACCTATAGGTTAAGTAAATATTATAATTTTCGTAATTAAGGCTATTCCTGATGTTAAAAAGTAATCTATAATCCTGATTTGTGTCTTTAACATCAAAATGAAAAACATATACAGAATCTCTCATCCATTCCTTTTTTGCAAAATCGATGTTTTCCTCATATACCCTTTTGGAATCACAGGATATTATTATCAGGCAAAGTGTGATTAGGCTAAATAATTTCATGATTTGGTGTTCCTTCCAAGAGGTTTGTTACTTTTTTTTCTCTTTTTCTTTTTTTTCTTTTTGGTTCCAAACTTTTTGTCCAATAGATCCAAATCACTGTTAAGTTGAGAAGTATCTAAATGTTCTTTTTCAACATCCTCAAGTAAGGATGCTGGTTTCTTACCTAATTTATTTAAAGCCAGAATTTCAACTACGCGATCTACTGCAACAGGATGCCAATTATTATCAGAATCGAAGCTAAACCACATTAATCGTCGGAAAATATCTGTTTTTTGAAGTTGGGCAAGTCCTTTTTCTGTTTGAAGCGGATATTCAATTTCAGGAATATCTTTTAATGCATTTTTATAAGTTTCGAGTTCATAATTAAGGCAACATTTTAATCTTCCGCATTGCCCCGATAACTTCGAAGGATTTAGACTGAGGTTTTGATACCTTGCTGCGCTTGTAGAAACACTTTTAAATTCAGATAGCCAGGTTGAACAGCAAAGTTCCCTTCCACAGGAACCGATACCTCCCAAATATCCAGCCTCCTGCCTCAGTGAGATTTGCCTCATTTCTACACGAATTTTAAACTCAGCAGCTAATCTTTTTATTAATTCCCTGAAATCGACACGATCTTCAGCAGAATAGAAAAAAGTAGCTTTGGAATTGTCTGCCTGATATTCTACATCAGATAGTTTCATCGCCAAATTTAATTCACTAATGATCTGCCTGGTTCGGAAAAGAGTAGGTAATTCCCGCTTTTTGACGTTTTCAAAACTTTCAATATCTTTTCTATGGGCTTTTCTGTAAATTTTGCGTATTCCCTTCTTGTCGACATTTTTTTTTCGGAGTTGCAGCCTTACGAGTTCTCCCTGTAGACTAACAAAACCCATGTGATGTCCACTTTGGGCATCAACAATAACGGGGTCACCAGTGTAAAAATCTATCTGATCGGGGTTGTCAAAATAATCTTTTCTCCCGTTTTTGAAACGAACCTCTATAACGTTAAATTGAGTGTCGACAGGCAAATCCATATCGGAAAGCCAGTCAAAAACATTCATTTTGTTGCATCCACCAGTTTCACAGCCGCCATTATTACGGCAGCCAGCACTTGTTCCACTTACACAGGTTGAACATGCCATATTAGGAGTTTAGTTTTATTAAATCTTGTCCGATATCATTTCGGTAATAGCAATCTTTCCAATGAATTTCTTTTATCCGATTGTACGAAAAATTTATAGCTTCAGGCAAATCATTCCCAAAGGAAGTTACTGCTAAAACCCTTCCACCGGAAGATACAACCTCATTTCCATTAAATGCAGTTCCGGCATGAAAAATTTCACCGTGTTCGTGCAATCCTAAACCGTTAATGGGATTTCCTTTTTCATAATTTCCTGGGTACCCCCCGGAAACCATAACCACTGTTGCTGTCGTTTTTGGGTCGATTTCTATTGACTTACCCCCCAATGTGCCTTTTCCACAGGAATAAAGGAGGTCAAGGAAGTCTGATTTTATTCTTGGAATAACAGCCTGGGTTTCAGGATCACCCATTCGTACATTGTATTCTAT
>JAOUKG010000397.1 GCA_029882725.1 Cyclobacteriaceae bacterium | reverse complement strand
GAGCCTCACGATACCAAGCTGGAAGGAGAGTTTGGTGCTGATATAAAATATAGTATTACTCCCAATGTTACTCTGGATCTTACCTACAATACTGATTTTGCCCAGGTGGAAGTTGATGAACAACAAGTAAACTTGAATAGATTTAACCTCTTTTTTCCTGAAAAGAGACCTTTTTTCCTCGAGAATGCAGGACTGTTTAGTGTGGGAAGCCCGGGGGAAGTAGACATGTTTTTTAGTAGAAAAATTGGTATTGCAAAAGATAACCTAAATCAAGCCGTTCAGGTACCAATTATTGGAGGAGCAAGAGTTTCAGGAAGGATCAATCAAACCAATGTTGGTTTCCTTAATATGTTTACAGACGACAGGGAAATTGGCAGTACAGAGGTAAACAATTATACCGTAGCCCGCGTAAATCATCAGGTTGCCTCAAGGTCAACTATTGGTGCCGCTATTATCAATAAAACAGATGTAAAGTCAACAGATAATTATAACAGGGTATTTGCCCTCGATGGAAAAATTGGATTGGGTAAAAAAGCGCAAATTACCAGTTATATAGCCAAAAGTTCTACGCCCGGCATTGAAAATCAGGATTATTCTTACAGATTACAGGCACAATATGAGTGGAACGGTTTACGATTGAATGCCGATTTGAATGAAGTTGCCCCCGAATTTAATCCTGAAGTGGGTTTTTTAGGAAGGGATCCTTTCCGTAAGTATGAATTTATGGTTTTCAAAAGAGTAAGATCTGAAAACTGGCAAAAAATGTTGGAAGTGAGGCCCCATATTACTTACAGAGGGTACTGGGACTCCAACAATGCAATTTTTACCCGAGGATTTCACCAAACTGGCTTCCTCCATGTTGATAACCACTGGGTATGGAAAAATGGTTTGGAAATTCACACAGGTGTAAACTTTACCAAAGAAGGTTTGTCTGCTGATTTTACCCTTGATTCCACAGAATTTCAAAAAGTAGTTATTCCTGCCGATACCTATGACCATGCAGAGGCTCAAATAGTATTTATGACTAATACCAGTAAAAATATTTATTTCAGCACAAGGTCAGTAATTGGAGGTTATTTTGGTGGGCAAAGGCAAATGCATAATGGCACCATGGGCTTCCGTTTAGGTGATAGTTTTAACTCTGAATTAAAAGCAGGAATTTCTTATTTTAATCTTCCATTTGGTGACGTTTTTACTGAAATCTATGGGTGGAGACTCTCCTATTCGCTTACTCCTCGCATAAATATTCAAAGTCTTATTCAATATAATAGCAAATATGACCTTTGGTCCAGTAATGTGCGGTTCAGCATCCTACAGGCAGCCAATTCTGGTTTGTTTGTTGTATTCAACCAACTTAATCTGGCCGGTCAAATGTACAACCGTTCTTTAACCTTGAAATACACTTATTTATTTGATGTTATTAAATAATCCAGCACACGCGAGAAGCATTGCACTAGTAAATATCATAGTAAGGGCGAAAAATATTTCGTCCTTATACCAATTCATCGTATTTATTTTGGCAATCCTCCTTTTTGGATGTAATCCTACAAGTCCAACAGAGAAACAAACACAGCATAACCTGCTGTGGTATGAACAGCCGGCTTCTGATTGGTCGTCGGAGGCATTGCCTATAGGAAATGGCAGGCTCGGAGCCATGATTTTTGGGGATACTACACGTGAAAGAATTCAACTAAATGAAGATTCTCTCTGGCCGGGCAAAGAAGAATGGGGCGATGCAAAAGGCAATGAGCAAGACCTTGAAGAAGTTAGAAAAATGCTCATAGATGGTAAGGTGCACGAAGCTGATGAAGCCTGGGTAAATAGCTTTTCCCACAAAGGCGTTGTACGGTCACACCAAACAATGGGCGACTTGTTCATAGATTTTCAACACAAAGGAATTAAAAATTACAAAAGACAACTCGATCTGGATTCAGCACTGGTAACGGTGATGTATGACATTGATGGAGGGAGTTTTTCACAAAAGATATTTACCAGCAATCCTCAAAATGTAATGGTAATTGAGTTAAGTTCTACGGCACCAGAGGGTATTAATGCCACATTACATTTAACGAGACCTTCTGATAACGGACATCCCACAGTTATAACAACCAGCCCGGCTTCGAATGAACTAAGCATGGACGGTATGGTAACTCAATTTAAAGGAAAGCATTTTTCCCGCCCTTTTCCCCTGGATCACGGAGTGCGGTTTCAAACCCTCCTTTCCGTAAAAAATGAAGGCGGTTCTGTTTCTTCAGAAAAGGGTGAACTTACTTTAAATAATGTGAAAAAAGCCGTTATTTACGTAGTTGCGGCTACCTCGTTTTATCAGGAAGACTACAAAACTAAAAATCAGAACGATCTTAAAAATGTTGATAATTTCAGCGTAGATCAATTGCTTGAAAACCATGTTCAAGACTATCAAAACTTGTTTCACAGAGTAAACCTGGATTTAGGGGGTCACGAACTTGATTCCCTGCCCACAGATGTGAGATATAGACGAATTCAGGAAGGAAATGACGACCCGGATTTTGTTTCAAAGTTATTCCAATTTGGAAGGTACTTGCTTATTTCTTCTTCGCGGCCCGGTACCAATCCTGCTAATTTACAAGGAATTTGGAATGAATACATTGAAGCACCCTGGAATGCCGATTACCATCTTAACATCAATATTCAGATGAACTATTGGCCGGCTGAAGTTACCAACCTAGGCGAATTGCATCGACCATTTTTTGATTTCACTAAAAGATTAATGGTGCGGGGCAAAAAAACGGCGGCCCAACAATACAATATGAGAGGTGCCGTAACCCATCATGCTACAGATTTATGGGTTCCTGCCTGGATGCGGGCTGAAAGACCCTATTGGGGCGCCTGGGTAGGAGGAGGAGGTTGGTTGATGCAGCATTTCTGGGAACATTATCTATTTACAGGGGATAAAGAATTTTTGGAAAATCAGGCCTATCCCGTCATGAAAGAATTTGCATTATTTTATTTGGATTGGCTGGTACTTGATCCAAAAAGTGGAAAGTTCGTTTCGGCTCCTTCAACCTCACCCGAAAATTCATACTTAGCCGAAGATGGAAATTCTGCCGCTACAGTTATGGGTAGTGCAATGGACCAACAAATCATAGCAGAACTTTTTGAAAATGTGCTCACTGCGGCTCAATTATTGAATATAGATGATGATTTCACAAAAGAAGTTGTGGAAAAACAACAAATGTTACGTTCAGGTACAGTTATTGGCGAGGATGGACGTTTATTGGAGTGGGATCAACCTTATGAGGAACCTGAAAAGGGTCATAGGCATATGTCACATTTATATGCCTTTCACCCGGGAAATGCCATTACAAAAAGAGGTACTCCCGAATTGTTTGAAGCAGTAAGGAAATCTCTTGATTTTCGTCTTGAAAATGGAGGCGCAGGTACAGGTTGGAGCAGAGCCTGGCTTATCAATTTCTCCGCACGTCTTGAAAACTCTGGAGAAGTTCGAAACCATATACAATTGCATATACAAAAATCATTATCACCCAATTTGTTTGATATGCATCCGCCTTTTCAAATAGATGGTAATTTCGGTTTTACAGCCGGTGTAGCCGAGGCATTGCTCCAGTCTCACTCAAATGAAATTCATTTTCTGCCTGCAATTCCTGAAAATTGGTCAAAGGGATCGGTAAAAGGGTTGAAAGCAAGGGGAAATATTGTTGTCGATTTGAATTGGGATAATGGGCAACTTATTGAAGCCATTGTAAAACCTGTTTTTTCAGGAAAATATATTTTCAGATACAAAGATGAAATTAAAACAATGGATTTGGAGGGAGGAAAATCCTACAACCTCGATTTTAGGTAAGCTATTCACAAAATCACAAAGCAAAAAATAACCTTAATTTACCCATTCTTTTACAAGTTAGTCCCAATTATTATCAGGTAGGTTTTTGTTTCAATCCTTTTTGCTCTAAATTTGCGACAATTTAAGCAAACCAATCTAATTTTCTTTTATGCC
>JAOUKG010000396.1 GCA_029882725.1 Cyclobacteriaceae bacterium | reverse complement strand
TATAAAAAATTCAACCTCCCTAAAAAAAAAGATTAAAAATTGGCTATCTGAAAATAAATTATGGAACAATCGAGAATTGCCTTACCTATTGGTACAACCTTAGACAGGTTCATAAAAAAGAAACAAGAAGACTTCCCATTTGCAACTGGAGAACTCTCCCAGCTATTGCGGGATCTTGCCCTCGCTGGAAAAGTAGTTAACAGAGAAATTAATAAAGCAGGACTGGTAGATATTATTGGAACAGTAGGCACACAAAATATTCAAGGAGAAGACCAACAAAAATTAGACATACTTGCTGATATAAGGTTTTCAAGAGCACTGCAAAAAGGTGGGGAAGTATGCGCTATTGCTTCAGAAGAAAATGAGAATATCAATATCATAAACCCTCAAGCTAAATACATTGTCTGCATTGACCCATTGGATGGGAGTAGTAATATCAATGTAAATGTTTCTGTTGGCACACTTTTTTCCATATACCGGCGAAAAAGTGAACTAACAGATCAGGTTTCCATTCAAGATGCCCTGCAACCCGGACAAAATCAAGTAGCCGGAGGCTATATATTATATGGATCGTCAACTATTTTGGTTTATACCACAGGAAATGGTGTAAACGGATTTACTTACGAACCTTCCTTAGGTGAATATTTTCTAAGTCATCCCGACATGATTATCCCCGAAAACGGATCTATCTATTCCATAAACGAGGGAGCTTCACCCCATTTTTCAGATGGAATTTTAGATTATCTATCACTTTGTAAAAAAAGAGGGTTGAGTAGCCGTTACATAGGGTCTTTAGTTGCTGATTTTCATAGAAATTTATTAAAAGGTGGTATATTTTTATATCCGGCAACAAAATTCTATCCGGAAGGAAAATTAAGATTACTTTATGAGTGTAACCCATTGGCTTTTATCGTTGAACAGGCAGGTGGAAAGGCTACAAATGGAGAAAAATGTATACTGGATATCTTACCTGATACTCTGCATCAAAGGTCTCCTTTCTTTATAGGGTCCCCAAAAATGGTTGATGAGTTGCACAATTTTATTAAACATGATAGATTTTGAATTCTGTTTTTATATTTTTTAACATAATATTACATTCAGAGAAAAATAGTTTATGCAAATTCCTGATATCATTTTAAAAAATTCTCCTTACTACCTCATTGTTTTTGTTGTAATTTCAATAGCATTATCATGGTTGTTGTATTCTAAAAAAACGGATACTATAGAGAAAAAAGTAAAATATACTCTCGCAGCGTTGCGTTTTTTGTTGCTATTTTTAATACTCTCATTATTTCTGATTCCTTTAATTCAATATCTGGCAAGGGAAACTGAAAAACCTATTGTGGTTTTTGCTGTAGACAATTCAATTTCAGTGAAAACCATGACTGACAGCCTTAAAAGGTCTGAATTGGAAACAAAAATCAATAGTATGATGGTGGATTTATCTGAAAAAGAATATTCCACCTACTATCAAGACCTCGACCAGAAAGCATCTTCTGAATTTCCAGATTCAATTAATTACTCAGAAAGGCAAACAAATCTGAGGAAAATGCTTTATGATATCCAGAATAATTTTGAAGGAAGAAATATCAATTCTGTAGTTCTGATTTCCGACGGTATTTACAACAGTGGTCCGTCCCCTAATTATTATAAATATCCTTTCAGCGTCTACTCCGTTGGAGTTGGAGATTCCACTGCAAAAAAAGACATCGCTATCAGGCAGGTTAACTACAATAAAATTTCTTATCAGGGGAATAAATTTCCTATTCAGGTAGAAGTTATTAATGAAGGTTTTGAGAATTCTGAAACAACAGTTTCGCTATATCACAAAGGAAAAATAATCGCCAATAAATCTGTTATCTTTAAAAAAAACAGGGATTTGCAAATAGTTGATTTCATGTTGGAGGCAAAAGAAAAAGGCACCCAGCGGTATATCATCCGAACCCGTCCACTTCCTGAGGAATTCACCAACTCCAACAATGAGAGAAGTGCCTTTATTGAAATTGTTGAAGGTAAAGAAAAAATACTTTTGGTGGCAAAAAGACCTCATCCAGACATAAAAGCAATCACCAATGCTCTTGAAAATAACTCCAACTATTCGGTGGAATTGTATATCCCCGCACTGGGCAATAAAATACCTGACAATGGACCTTATGATTTACTGATTCTACATCAGATTTACTCCAATGACCCCCTTTTGGCTAAAATACCCAAATTGGATCTTTCAAAAACAGCCAATTGGACTATTTATGGATCTGGATTGAACGTTGCCGGATTATTAAATCAATCGCAAATTCAATTAAAGCCTGTGCCTGGTGAATATGATCAAGTAACTGCAAATGTAAATACTGCTTTTACTCCATTTTCTTTTAGTGATGAAATGGTGAATGAATTAAGAAATTGGCCTCCCATGACAGTTCCTTTTGGTGAAATAACGATGAGTATAAACACTGAAGCCCTGTTATTTCAAAAAATAGGAAGTGTTGAAACGGCAAAACCTCTTTTTACAATTAGATCTGAAGAACCCAGATCCGCATTTCTTTTAGGTGAAGGACTATGGAGATGGAGACTGGCAAATTATCAGGAAAACGAAAATCATAATGTTTTCAACGAACTTATTTCCAAGGTTGTACAATACCTTTCTACAAAAAATGACACAAAAAAACTCAGACTTTATCCGCTTGAAAGTGAACAAACAGACCAAAGCATAGTTTTTGAGACTGAAGTTTATAACGATCTATATGAACGAATTTATGGTATACCTGTAAAACTAATGGTTACCGACGAAGAGGGTGAAGAGAAAAATTTTGAATACTCTACAGTGGAGGGCAATGCTCGCTTCCGGCTTACCGGACTAAAACCGGGAGTTTACAGCTATGTTGGTTCTATCAATACAGCCGCTGGCACCGAAATAACAAGAGGCCAATTTGTATTGTATGAACAACAAATTGAATTTATTAACCTTCAAGCCGACTTCAATCTACTTAGAAAGCTTTCCTTTGAAAACAACGGTGCCTTTTACCATGTAAGCCAAATAAATGAATTACATGAGTATTTAGAGGCCAATACACCCCCTGCCATATTACGTTCCTCCGAAACCTTTGATCTACTCCTTAATTTGAAGTGGGCGTTTTTGATTTTGGTTCTTCTTGCATCTACCGAATGGTTTTTCAGAAAATACTTTAGTCTATAAAATTACCTGTCTGAAAAGGAGTTTAGTCAAACAAAGAATAATTCCCATGTTGATCCATGCTTTCCACTTTTTTCACCAAATCAGGGTAATCATTTATCGGATCACTAATTTTGGGTGACACAGTATAATACTCAAGTTTTGCATTCGAAATAGGTGCCAACAATTTGAGTAATGACTCATCGTCTGAAGACAAGTCAATCCAGGTTTTTTCACCCTCTGCATCCAGAATCACTGGAGAAAACTCTTCAATACCATCCAAAACAGTTGGAGAACTTACTTGAATAATCCTGAAAGTATGGTGGGTTTGGTCATTTTCATCTTCGAATTCCTCCCACAAACCGGCCATTGAAAACATCGAATTATCCTTCAGTACTACTCTGTAAGGAATTTGGGATTTCTTACTTACTTTTTTCCAGATATAAAACCCATCCGCTGGAATGATACACCTTTGTGTTCTCAATAATTTACGAACTCCCGGTTTGGATATTATTTCTTCCGCATCAATATGTAGTAAACGATTACTTATTGTTTTGTTTCCTGACCAACCGGGAATTATTCCCCAATAAAAGTAGGAAAAGCCACCCGTAGCCACAGATGTGACTACGGGTAAAAGCTGTGCGGGTGAGGCATTGTATCTGGGAGAATATATTTCGGGTAATTCAAATTTGAATTTTTCCTTAAGACTCTCCACAGATGAAGTTAAAGTGTACCTCTCTGGCATAAAATGCTGTATTAATAATTATATATAATTTAATTTACTTTTTTAAAGCCTGTAAATTTTCAATAGCTCCTGCAAAATCCGGGGC
>JAOUKG010000395.1 GCA_029882725.1 Cyclobacteriaceae bacterium | reverse complement strand
CCGTTGGGTTGATCATGGAGCCGATAATTACGCCGGAGTCACTTGGTCTGATATTCCAAAATCAGATGGAAGAAGATTGTTTATGGGATGGATGAGCAATTGGCAATACGCAAATGTAGTGCCTACTTATACCTGGAGAAGTGCCATGACTTTGCCCAGAGAATTAATTCTAAAAAATACAGACAACGGATACCTTTTGCAATCCAAACCGGTTTCCGAAATCGCTAAATACTATAAGGCTCAGGAATTGACCTTTGATCAGGGAACCTTGGGTTTAAAAGAGGAAGCCTCGTTGGTGGAAATCAATAATATTCAGTCGGGAGATTTTGAAATATTCATATCCAACGATTTACACGAAAGTGTGACCATCAGTATTTCGGAAGAAACCATTTCTTTCGATCGTACCCAATCTGGATTGGTGGATTTTGAAAAAGGCTTTGGAACTGTACATTCTTTTAAAAACATACTTAGTGATGTGAAGAAAGTTCAATTGTATTTGGATAAGGCATCTATTGAAATTTTTATTAATGATGGAGAACTGGTCATGACCGAAATTGTGTTTCCAACCCATTACTATTCACTCGTAAGGATTGATAAAATAAAGTAGACACGCACTGCCGTGCTCTCCATTCATCCCCCAAACAAAAAACATCCTTTTCTCAGCCATTTATTTGTAAAATATGAATACATACGTAAATTGATAGCAAAGAGGAATTTATGGCGAAAAGCGTTAGCAAAAAGAAGGTAGTAAAGAGAGAGGATGCTCACCCTGCTCATACAACGAAAATAAAATTACATGATACATTCGTTATTGAATCTGCTTGGGAAGTATGTAATCAAGTGGGTGGTATTTATACGGTAATCAAATCCAAAATACCAGCAATGATGGAACGGTGGGGAGATAATTATTGCTTGTTGGGGCCTCTGGTGAATAAAGACCTTAATGCCGAATTCGAAGATATATCACGACCGGACACTATATTTGGCAAGGCAGCCATAGCTCTAAGAAAAAAAGGGTTCAAAGTAAGGTATGGAAGATGGTTGGTTATGGGAAGACCGCAGGTGATACTTTTTGATCCCAACGACGCATTTTATAAACTTAATGAAATAAAAGACCAATTAGAAAAACAATTTGGTATTCAGAGAAGAGATTACGATGATCTCTATAATCAAGTATTGGCTTTTGCTGATATTACGTCTCTTTTCTTGAAAATATTTTCACAAAAAAACACCGAAAAAATTCCGCTTGTTATACAATTTCACGAATGGATGAGTGTTATTCCCGCTTTTAATTTAAAAAAATCAAAATACCCCATTCGAACCTCATTTACAACTCATGCCACCCTCTTGGGTAGGTATTTGGCCATGAATGATAAAAACTATTATTCAGCTTTGCCTAAATACGAATGGAAAGTGGAATCAGAACGATTTCATATCACTTCTATGGTGCAAATTGAAAGGAAAGGAGCTGAACTTGCCGATGTGTTTTCAACGGTAAGTGAAGTTACAGGTACCGAGTGTAAATACCTGTTGGATAAAGAACCCAAATTGATAGTTCCCAATGGGCTAAGTATAAGCAGGTTTACAGCTTATCATGAGGTGCAAAACCAGCATCAAAAATGTAAAGATGAAATTCATGAGTTTGTCCTGGGGCATTTCTTTCAAAGTTATTCCTTCAATCTTGATAAAACCTTATACTTCTTTACAAGTGGGAGGTTTGAGTTTCTGAATAAAGGTTTTGATATTACCCTGGAGGCTTTAAAAATTCTGAATCAATTGATGAAACAAGCCAAAGTGGATACCACTATTGTCATGTTTTTCATTACCAAAAGACCCGTTTGGTCTATTAATCCCGATGTTTTACAATCACGGGGAGTAATGGAAGAAATAAGAAAAAATTGTGAGCAAATCACGAAGCAGATAGATAGCAGGTTGTTTTTTGTAGCCGCCGCATCTTCGAAAGATCACAGACTACCGGATCTAAATACACTCGTTGATGATTATTGGAGGCTGAGGTATAGAAGAACTATTCAATCCTGGAAAGGAGATAAATGGCCTATTATTGTTACGCATAATTTGGTGGATGATTTAAATGATGAATTGTTGAAGGGGCTTCGGGATAATCACATGATAAATAGTCCCGATGATAAAGTGAAAGTGGTTTATCATCCTGATTTTATAAGCCCAACAAACCCTCTATTTGGAATAGAATACAGTGATTTTGTAAGAGGGTGCCATTTGGGTGTTTTTCCAAGTTATTATGAACCGTGGGGATATACGCCCCTGGAAAGTATTGCACTGGGGGTTCCCACTATCACTTCCGATTTGAGTGGGTTTGGCGATTATGTTATGAAAAGTCATAAGGAACATGATGAAAAAGGGGTGTATATCTTGAAAAGAAATAAAAAATCCTTTCAGGAATCGGCAAAAGATTTGGCCGACATTATGTTTGAGTTTGTTAAAAAGAACAGAAGGGAACGGATGATAATGCGTAACAAATCGGAAGATTTTTCAGAATCATTCGATTGGGGCCAGTTGGTTCGTTATTACGAAAAAGCATTCCGTCACGCACTGGAAGGCCTGATCACGTAGAGGCACGATGCTGCGTGTCTCCACAATACGATGTTTCGTGTGTGTTTACACGATGCATCAGGTTGCTTAGACATGATGCATCGTATCTGTGTAGATGTGTTGTGTAGATGTGGGGTATATTTATTCGCCCCACGCCCCTCGAATATTTTTTGTATTCCTTTTGGTTTACACAAATTAAACACTCAAATTATTGCGTCTGTTTTTATTATTATTTATAGTTTTGTGTTATTAAAGGAAATAATCATGGTGGAGACATTGAATATAGAAATCAATAAAGTGGCTGAATCTAGATTGTCACAGGTAGATTTCAATAATATACAGTTTGGGAAAATCTATAGCGATCATATGTTTCGTGCAGATTACGATCAGGGGGAATGGAAAAGACCAAAGATCGAGCCTTATGGTTATTTACCTATTTCACCTGCAAATCAAACACTTCATTATGGTGTTTCTATTTTTGAAGGTATGAAAGCCTATAAACATCAGGATGGAAGTGTAGCCTTGTTCAGGCCTTTGGAAAATCAAAAAAGGTTAAATCGTTCTGCGGAAAGACTTTGTATGCCTGATTTACCTGAGGATATTTTTATGGAAGGACTAACCAGATTGATGCAATTAGATAAAAACTGGGTACCAAATTTGCCAGATACAGCATTGTATATTCGCCCATTTATGTTTTCAAGTGAAGAATATGTAGGTATAAAAATTTCAGAACAGTTTACCTTCCTTATCATCACCAGTCCTGTAGGTGCTTATTATACAAATCCTCTTAAGGTGAAAATAGAAATGGAATTCGCAAGGGCAGTGAAGGGTGGAACAGGCTACGCAAAAGCTGCCGGAAATTATGCAGGTGCTTTATATCCCTCAAAATTAGCTCAACAACAGGGATACCAACAATTAATTTGGACTGACGGTCAAGAACATAAATACATTGAAGAAGCGGGAACAATGAACTTGTTTTTTGTGATTAATGATACCTTGGTTACTCCAGAGCTTACTGATACATTCCTTCCGGGAATTACACGGGATAGCATTATTAAACTGTCAAAGCATTTAGGATTTAAGATAGAGGAGAGAAAAATTACGGTTGAAGAGGTTGTTGATGCATTGAAAAGCAAAACAATGACCGAGGCTTTTGGGGTAGGTACTGCTGCAACATTAACTTCTATCTCACATATAGGCTACAAGGGCACTGATTATGAAATGCCCAACTCTGCCGGAGGTTATTTCTCTTCCCAATTACAAAATAATTTGGAAGATATTAAAACCGGTAAAATTGTAGACCCTTTCGGCTGGATCCATAAAATCACATAGCATACAATACTTTCTTTTATTAAAACAATAAATTGGGTCTCTGGAAGTTAGGTATAAGGTATTGACTCAGAAGATATGATAACTTTAAAAAAGTTAGCT
>JAOUKG010000393.1 GCA_029882725.1 Cyclobacteriaceae bacterium | reverse complement strand
CGTAATAGACGGGAGAATAGATGTTATAGCCACCGATCATGCTCCCCATACCTGGGAAGAAAAACAAGGAAAATATTTTTCATGTCCCTCTGGCGGGCCATTGGTACAGCATTCGGTTACAGCCATGTTTGAACTTTACAAACAGGGAAAAATAACATTGGAAATGATGGTTAAAAAGATGTCGCATGATCCCGCTGTACTCTTTCAAATACAAGACAGGGGTTTTGTACGGGAAGGTTATTTTGCTGATTTAGCCATCATAGACCCCAATAGCCCATGGACAGTTTCCAAAGAAAACATTCTGGCAAAATGTGGTTGGAGTCCCTTTGATGGCACAACATTTTCTTCCAGAGTGGAAACTACCTTTGTATCAGGCCACTTGGCCTGGCATGAAGGAAAATTCAATGAAAAGGAAAAAGGGCACCGGTTATTATTCAATAGATGAATGAATTCAATATAATTTTTGAAAAACAACTTCAAAAAAGCCGGCTTTTAAGAAATGAGAAAATTTCAGAAAGAGCTTCGCGAATACGCAAAATACTTCGATGGACTCTTAAAAACAGAGAGAGAATAATTGAGGCTGTAAAAAGCGATCTTGGGAAACCTAAAACCGAAGCCGAAATTTCTGAAGTTTATACAGTTACATCCGAAGCACGTTACGTTCTTTCCAATTTAAGGTCTTGGTCCTTGCCAAAAAAAGTGCCCACCCCATTACCCTTATTGGGTACTCAGTCGAAACTTATCAAAGAACCCAAAGGGGTATGTTTAATAATTTCTCCATGGAATTTCCCCTTCAATCTTACAATCATTCCATTGATATCGTGCCTTGCTGCCGGAAATACTGCCATTGTAAAACCTTCAGAGTTTTCCCCAAAGTCCTCACAATTAATTGAAGAAATGATCTGTGAACTCTTTACGGAAGATATAGCAAAGGTTATAAATGGAGATGTGGAAACGTCACAACAGCTACTTGAGCTTCCATTTCATCATATTTTCTTTACAGGAAGCCCTCAGGTTGGCAAGGTAGTTATGGCTGCCGCCGCCAAACATTTGTCGGGCGTAACTCTGGAATTGGGTGGAAAAAACCCTGTTTTTATAAGTCCTGAAGCTTCAATAGATGACGCCGCAAAAAAGATAATCTGGGCGAAATTTATGAACTGCGGGCAAAGTTGTGTAAGCCCAGATTATGTTTGGGTAGAGGCAGGAAAGGAAAAGGAATTAATAAATAGAATGAAGTATTACATCCACAAATTATACAACAACGGACAGGATGATAGTAGTTACGGCAAAATTGTAAATGAAAAACATTTCCTCCGACTTGAAAATATATTGGAAGAATCAAAAAAAGAGGGAGCACAAATTGAGAGTGAGGGAGTTTTGGATAAGAGTAAAAAACACATCCCCCTTACGCTGATTACCGGGCTAAAGCCTGAACATTTTATAATGCGTGAAGAAATTTTTGGACCTTTATTGCCTGTTCTTACATACAGTCATTTTTCAGAAGCATTGAATACATCGTATGATTTACCAAAACCACTAGTCTCTTACTTGTTTACTAATGGAGATAAATACAAGAAAATAATTCAGGAAGAATTTTCGGCCGGAGCTTTGGTAATTAACGATTGCCTAATCCATTTTGTAAACCCTGAACTGCCTTTTGGCGGAGTGAATTTTAGCGGAATGGGAAAATCGCACGGACATTTTGGTTTCAAGGAATTCACGAATGAAAAAGCAGTGATGACACAGTTAAGAGGTACAGGAACCTCCCTGTTCTTTCACCCCCCATTTGGAGGGTTAAAAAGGCTGATTGTGGATGTTCTGATTAGGTGGTTTTAGGAATTGTAGCTATTTTTTTGATAGTTTCTGGCAACCTCAACCCACCTACGTTTCACTTCGGTGGGTATGGACGGGATTTGCCACCTTGCTTTGGTCCAGTTATCCGGTTGGATTTGGTTCCGCTTGGCGTTGGTCCGGATGTCCATGTAAAGGGTTTATCTGATCAAACTCTTTTCTGATTTTGCACACCCTGAAAATCCAGATTGAGATTAAGATAGAGAATGAGAACTTAAATTTTATAGAGGCGTTGGTCCGGATGTCCATCCGGTCCGGTATCCATGCAAAGGGTTTATCTGATCAAACTCTTTTCTGATTTTACACACCCTGAAAATCCAGATTGAGATTAAGATAGAGAATGAGAACTTAGATTTTATAGAGGCGTTGGTCCGGATGTCCATCCGGTCCTGTATCCATGTAAGGGGTCTCTCTGACCAAACTCTTTTCTGATTTTGCACGCACTGAAAATCCAGATTGAGATTAAGATAGAGAATGAGAACTGAGATTTTATAGAGGGCAGATTCCATTTTTTACCACTAAAAATTTAAATAAAAAATGGAAGCAGGGTGAGGAAATGGACAGTGAGTTAAATTTATTTTATACCAAAAGTATACTATTGAAATGTCCGGTTATTTGTTGCAAGTTCACAAATCACTATTCAGGACAACCCTGGAAGGGTTAAATATTTATAGCAAATTACATCGACGGCTCCCCGCCCTGTTCGTGTACGAACCCGTGGGTTCGTACACGAACAGGGCGGGGGTTTTCTCATGTTGAAACTAAAAACATTTGACCCTTCCAGGGTCATTGATCTCTTAAGGGCAAAGAGTGGTACCAGGTTTCAAAGGCACGAGTCCCCCTCTCTGAAAATCCAGATTGAGATTAAGATAGAGAATGAGAACTGAGATTTTATAGAGGGGCAGATTCCATTTTTTACCTCTAAAATATAATAAATGAAAAAATTGAAGCGGGTCTTTACCATCCGAAACGAAGTGAAGGATGGTGAGGTAGAAACCACAACGTAAACCCCCTACCATAATCCTGTAAATCTTTTAATCCCTTAACCATGGTTCAAACACCAAAATTGCCTGAAATCACAAAAAAAAACAGCATCAACCTCAGAAAGAATTGGCATTTTGTCTCTTGTTAGGGACCGTATATTTTAGAATTAGTGTGGGATTAGCAATGGAGGGATAGAGAATTGGATTCAAATAATAAAAATATATTAAAAACACATCCCTGCGGGAAGGATAAAAGAACAAGCATAAAGGATATAAGCAGGACTTGAAGATATTCTAAAGGAATTAGAAATTATACCGAACCCCAACACCTCCTGAAACGCGCATCCACCCGGGATAGGCCAAAAGGTCATGGTATAATTCCATTTCAAAAAATGAAGAAATTGCAATATCAGGATGGGTAAATTCAATGCCTGTAGTAACACTGGGGCCATAGGTATAACTTGCCAAACTGAATGACCTAAGTTCACTTTGATAGGTGACGGTTTGATAAATATAATCATATTTAATATCGTGCCATCTAAACTGAAAACCCGCCCCTAAATACCAATTCAGTGCTTTCATGGTATTAAAACTCTTATTATACAGGAATTTCATATTAAAAATTGCATCGCTATTCGCTTTTTGATTAAAATAGATAATGGAACTCCCGGCCGAAAGTGTATCAGGTTGGGTGCGTTGCTGAAAATTATTTTTGTGAAAATTATTATACAACCCCGTGGCGACTCTGCCATAATCCATCACAAAGCTTGATTTTGGGGACATATAAATCTTATAAGTAATTGCAAACGGATCGCCTAGCTTTATACCTATTCCCTGATAAGGGTATTTTGAAAAATTATTTCCAGGGCAAATAACCCTTCTTTTACTTTTGGTTAACTTAACCTTTTTATATCTATCCTTAAAATAGGGGTCCATTTTATGTTTATGCTGCCCAAAAGCAACCGAAACATAAAGTGTAAATAAAAACAAAATCAACCCGAAACGCATATTCATAAATATAAAAGGATGGTATATATATACAAATAAGGATCAATAGGTGTCACCCTACTTCTTTGTACTGCATTTTGTGCAGTTGAGAGTAATATCCATTTAGGCTCATGAGTTCCTCATGGCTACCTTGCTCCACAATTTCCCCTTTTTCAAAAACC
>JAOUKG010000394.1 GCA_029882725.1 Cyclobacteriaceae bacterium | reverse complement strand
AGTAATAACCTGTCCAAAAATCTTTCTATTCTTCCAGATCGGCATTTGTCAATAAGTTGTTTTACATAAAGATCCTGAGTCATTTCGGCCGGGAGTTGAACTCCTCTTTTTTCCATTATCTGATACACTTGTTGAAAATGTTCAAGTTCTTCAATACCTGTTTCTATCAGTTCAGGAAGAATTTCCAAACGATCCGGGTATTTTGCAACAAAACTCATTGCCATGGCTGAAGCTTTTCTCTCGCAATTGGCATGGTCTTGTAAAAAAGAATCGAAATCAGACACCACTGCTTGAACCCATTCTGAACTACTGGAACAAGAAAGGTCTATACTTAAATTCATGATATTTTGTTTTGGGAAAAATCCCGTTTTAAAATTTATTTTTTCTTTCTGCTACAAATATTTCGAAAAATAGAATTATCTGCCATCTTTGACTAAAGTTATTGAAAATTATTTACATCATGAGCCAAATAAAAAACCTGGCCGACCTCAGAAGGGAGTATATCCAACCAGAATTTAACAAAAAAGTAGCCCACAAAGATCCAATTCAGCAATTTGAAAAATGGTTTGAAGAAATAACCAAGGTAGGCGTTGAAGATGCCAACGCTATGACTTTGGCAACATCAAGTCCCGATGGAACTCCGTCGGCAAGGATTGTATTATTAAAGGGTGTTGAGGAAGGGAATTTTGTTTTTTTTACCAATTATCAATCAGATAAAGGAGGGGATATGGATAAAAACCCTAAGGTATGTCTAAATTTTTATTGGCCTCAGCTTTCCCGACAGGTAAAAATTAATGGTATTGCAGAACGAATTGAGGAAAGTAAAAGTGTTGTTTATTTCCAATCGCGTCCACGTGAATCGCAAATTGGTGCCTGGGCATCTCCTCAAAGTGCTCCCATAGCCGATAGAAAGATTTTGGAACAGCGATTTGAAGAAATGACCGAAAAATTTAAATCCAGAGAGAATATAGATAAGCCCAAACAATGGGGTGGTTATGCCGTTGTTCCCTACAGTATCGAATTTTGGCAAGGAAGACCAAACCGTTTACACGATAGACTTTTGTATGTTCTGGATGAAAATAATCATTGGAAAATTCAAAGACTGGCTCCCTAATTGACTCCGAAAGAATTATATCTGAACCGGTACGCCTATTATAAAGAGGCCATACTGGAGTGTCCGTCAAACTCACCCGAAATTTCTATTGTAATTCCGTGTTATAATGAGCCTCATCTTGTGGATACATTGGAAAGCTTGTTTCAATGTGATTGCCCGTCGAACAGAGTTGAAGTACTGGTTGTAATAAACTTTAGTGAAACTGAAGAGGGAGATATAAAGGAAAACTGTTTGAAAAATTATGAAGAGGTCATAGCTTTTTCAAAAAAAAATCAAGGGCACCCTCTTCAGTTGTTTCCCATATTGGCAAATCCCCTTCCCAAAAAATGGGCTGGTGTAGGTTTGGCAAGAAAAATAGGAATGGATGAGGCGCTCCGTAGGCAATCGGATGAAAAATCACTGATTGTTTGTCTGGATGCTGATTGTACGGTACAGAAAAATTACTTGGCCGAATTGGACAGATTTCGAGTCGGAAATGTCCGTGCTCCGGGATGTTCCATAAAATTTGAGCATCCCTTTACCAACCCGGGAATTGAAGATTACGAACTATTTCTCCATTATTTTATAGAAGCTCAGCGTTGGGTAGGATTTCCTTTTGCATTTCAAACAGTAGGATCCTCCATGGCAGCGCGAAATTATGCTTATGTAAAGGCTGGGGGAATGAATAAGAGAAAAGCGGGGGAGGATTTTTATTTTTTGCATAAAGTAATTGCACAAGGAGATTTTACCGAATTGAATAACACCTGTGTATATCCTTCAGATCGGTTTTCAACAAGAGTGCCCTTTGGAACAGGAAGAGCCTTGTTGGAGTATGCCCAAACTTCAAGAGTAGATTGTTATCCTTTTGAAATGTTCGTTGAGTTGAAAAAGATGGTTCAATTTATTCCAAATCTTTATCATTTGGATTTCACAGGAACAGATCAATGGGGGTATGGACTGACTGAATTCCTGAAAAGTCTGAATTTTGAGGAAAAAATTAAGGAAATAAGAGGTCGATCGGGAAGTTATGAGGTTTTTGAAAAGCATTTTTTTCAATGGTTCGATGCATTTAGATTGATGAAATACGGTAATTATTTGCTTGATAAAACAGGTGTTATGCCGGATGTAAGGGAAGAGGCAGAGAAGTTAAGAAGGGTGAATAAAAACATGGTTTAAAACGGTGGTTATTAGAAATAAGTAAACATGCATATAAATCACAAATGATTCGTGATATCAGAACATATTCCCGTGATAATTGTATCTTTGGCCCCACTATAGTTTTAGGGTTAATAAACACAAAATGAATTTTAGAAAATTTGGAAATACCGACTTAATGGTGTCGGAAGTAGGGTTTGGAGCATGGGGTATCGGTGGAGCTGCCATGGCTGGAAATGTGGCAATTGGTTGGGGAGAAACTAATCCCGATACCTCTGTGGCTGCCATTCATAAATCACTCGACCTGGGCGTAAACTTTTTTGATACAGCAGATTTTTATGGTTTTGGGAAATCAGAAGAACTTTTGGGCCGGGAATTAAAAAACAATAAAGAGGCGATTATCGCAACCAAAGTAGGGCATAGGTTGGATAAGGATGAAAATATATATGTTGATTATAGTGGAAAATACATTCGTGAGGCCGTTGAGGGAAGCTTAAAAAGGTTAAATAGAGATACAATTGATTATTATCAATTGCATACAGCCCGAATTCCCCATTTACTTCAGGGAGAATGTATTGAAACCATGGAAAGTCTTAAAAAAGAAGGAAAAATAAGGTATTGGGGTTTATCGGTTAATACTTTTTATCCCAATGAAGAAGCTTTTTACCTTATGGAAAAGGGGCTTGCCTCTGGGTTTCAAGTCGTTTTTAATGTGATTAACCAACGTGCTTTAGACCTCATCAAGAAAGCGGGTGAAAGTGGATACGGTATTATTGCCCGCATGCCGCTGCAATTCGGCCTCCTAACGGGTAAATTCGACGAAAATTCTACTTTTGAAAAAGACGACCACAGATCTTTTCGCCTCACTAATGAAATACTTACTCAATCATTAAGAGGTCTGGGAGAGGTTTGGCCTTTAACTGAAAAATACGGAATCAACAAAACAAGTCTTGCTTTGTCGCATATCCTCAGTTATCCCGAGGTTTCTACAGTGATTCCAGGAATTAAAACACCCGAACAGGCAATCGCCAATACAACTGATATTATTCAATTGGATAAAGCTGATTTAAAAATGATTGAAGGATTGTATGAAAAAAGGTTTGACCCTGTTGTTGAATTGATGTTGAAAGCAGGTTGAGGTTTTGAATCTCGATTCATGATATATGATTCAGGAATCAAAAAACCCTGTAGGCACGTTGCATGCAACGTGCCTACAGGGTTTTTTGGTGCCCAGAGCGGGAGTTGAACCCGCACGTCCTAAAGGACACATGGCCCTCAACCATGCTTGTCTACCAATTCCAACACCTGGGCTTTAAATTCAGGGAGGCAAATCTATGAAGTATTTTTTTAATATTCATTACTAGAAACAAACTTTTGGTATAATTTTAGTGTTCTATCCAATGTGTCCTATTCAAAAAATAAAAATATGCGTAAATACTTTTTAATTTTCTTGGCTGCTATATCTTTTTATTCAGGATTTAGCCAACAAACTATTGAAGAAACCATCCCTCAGAATTGGATGAATCAAGATTCTGAATCAGATTCTCTGTATGGGGTTTCAACCGAAAAAGCTTATAAATTTCTAAAAAAGAAGAAGTCAGTGCCTATTATTGTAGGTGTACTTGACTCTGGGGTGGATATCGATCACGAAGATCTTAAAGGTAAGATCTGGACCAACCCCAATGAAATTGCAGGAAATGGAAAAGACGATGATGGTAACGGGTATATCGACGATGTACATGGTTGGAATTTCAT
>JAOUKG010000392.1 GCA_029882725.1 Cyclobacteriaceae bacterium | reverse complement strand
TTGCCTAAGAAAAATTCAATGTTTTGTGTTTTCAATAAACATTTTTGGATATCCATAGAAAAAACAGTAAATCCTGAATTGCTAACTGTGATTTCCTCAATAAGATTGCCCCAAACAACATTATTGTAAAATTCCAGATTGAAATCTTCTCTTAGAACAGTGTTGTCAGCTAATAATATATTATCAGACATTAATAATAAACCTTCTCTTCTTACTTGTGAGAAATTGTGATTTAACAAAGTACAATTTTCTATATGATAATTTCCTCCAAGATATAATCCAATTGCTCTAATTCCACTTTGAACTACAGCCGTATTGATCATTTTTAAATCACTTGTAAAGGATAATATGCCGTAGGAAGAAGAGTTTTCAATCAAAACCTGATTTAATTCCAGGTCCCAGGTTGTGTCATTGTCCGGACTCCCAATTCTTATTCCAATTATTGAATTTTTAATATCGGTAAATTCAATTTTATTATTTACTGAGCCTTCCAAAAAATAAATTCCTTCCCATTGACCACTATAATTTAAATAGTCCCCATCAAAGCGATCATTCATAAAAGTAATTCTTTCAGCAGGTGTACCCTGAGCTATTAAGGAACCTTTAACAAAAATTGCAGAATTCTTATGAGAGTAAATTTTAGCTCCTTTTTCAATAGTCAAACTACAAAGGCTATCAATCAATATGCTATTGTAAATAACGTAGGGTTTATCTGCAGCCCAAAACTGATTACAAACTAAAATACTATCTGAAATGAAATGAGCATTTTGACCCCATGCTATGAGGTCTATGTATTTTTTATTGTTGAAAAGACTAAATTCGATACTGTCTTTAACAATAAACGGAAGATTTGTTTGAGAAGGATCAATATTTACACTTGCGAGAATTAATAAACTATCCCGGGCACGGAGTTTTATGTTTTCAACTGAATTAGACTCAATGCCCGAAATAATCAATTTGTAAAAGGTAGATGAATTATTACTAATTGATATGCCTGGAATTATTACATCAGTTAATCCATCATTATATACAGTAAGTCTTTTAGAAAAACTTCCCTTTTGAGTAAACAGAGTATCAAAAAGTAATGTATCGGTTGAAAAACGAAGATCTGATGCGATCTTTTCTGCATTTTCAACAGAACAACCCATCAATACAATTGAAAAGATAACAGAATACAGTATATATTTCATATTGATTAAACGAACGACTCAGTAACTAATTATAAATCAATTAAGCCGTTTCGTTTTCTTTCATTATTTCTTCAGATTCAGCCATTCTTAATTGTTCTACAAAATCATCCAAATCGCCGTCCATCACTGCGGGTAAATTATATTTTGTTAAACCAATACGGTGGTCGGTTATTCTACTTTGTGGATAATTATAGGTTCTGATTTTATCTGACCTATCACCACTTCCAATCATTGATTTTCTTTCTGCACCAACTTCTTCTTGTTGTTTTTTGAGTTCAATTGCATACAGACGAGATTTTAATTCATTTAATGCTTTATCATAATTTTTCAACTTTGATTTTTCATCCTGACATTGAACAACCAAACCTGAAGGTATGTGAGTAAGTCTAATAGCACTATAAGTAGTGTTTACTGATTGCCCTCCGGGACCTGAGGAACAAAATTCGTCTCTTCTCACATCATTCATATCCAGATCAATTTCAACATCATCCATTTCGGGAAGAACCACAACACTTGTTGCCGAAGTATGCACTCGTCCCTGAGTTTCAGTTTGAGGTACCCTTTGTACGCGGTGTACTCCTGATTCATATTTTAGGTGTCCGTAAGCATCGTCACCTGAAACATTGGCTACGAGTCGGCTAAAGCCTCCTGAAGTTCCATCAACAAAATCGGTAATAGATATTTTCCATCCTTTTTTATCACAATATCGTTGATACATTCTAAAAAGATCACCTGCAAAAATGGCTGCTTCATCCCCCCCGGCACCAGCTCTAATTTCAAGAATCGCATTTTTTTCAAAATTCGGATCTTTAGGGATAAGCATTGATTTTATTTTTTCATGCAAAGATTCTTTGGTTGGTGTTAGTTCATCAATTTCATCTTTTGCCATTTGGCGAAATTCAGGATCTTTCTCTTTCTCCAAAATTTCTTTTGCATTTTTAAGATTGCTAAGTATTGCTTTATACTCTTTATAAACAACAACAATTTTTTCGAGATCTTTATATTCTTTACTTAGGGAAGAATATCTTTTCATGTCCGACATGGTCTCAGGTTGAATCATGAGTTGCCCAACTTCCTCAAACCTGGCTAATATGGATTCTAGTTTTTCAATCATAGTGTCACAAAATTAAGAAATAGTCTGTTCATTACTATATTTGTACAAAAAACAAAGATTTATGAAAAAATGTGCCCTATTGGTAACCGTATTGATAGTTATACAGCTCAGTTCATGCAATCTAAAGCTTTCGCAAGAAGAAAAGACAGCATATAAAGATGAAATGTCCAAAAGAAAAATAGTAAGAATAACAGAAGATGCTATTCTTCAGGAAGTACAATATCAAATGGATTCACTTTCTTCTATCTACAATACTTCTGGTATTATCCCCGAAAATGTTATTTATAATTCAAAAAAAGTGAGTTCTATCAGTTCTTTGGAAGACGAAAAAGAGAAACTTATTTTTGAAGCATATACAACTGCAGTTTCTCAGGGAAATACTCCTCCTAATAATTTTCAAAAATTAGACAACGAAAATTTTCTGTATTGTTTGCCTTCTTTTGCTACAGATAGTACGGATTCAGAAATTCTGGAATCTATTTATTTCATTGAATTTGAAAGGAAAGAAATAATAAAAATAATTTCTGAAAAATAGAATTATCTTTTTATTTTTCCTGAGCCGTTACAATTATCGCAAGTAATTTTTTCACCGCGAATGGCTACCCAATAGCCTTTACCCTCGCATTTTTGGCAGCGTACAAATGTGCCTGGCCCAAAAAAGTACCTGTAAATTGCGTATGTTATGAATACGATTAAGGCAAAAAATAGAATTCTGAAAATCATACTAACTATTAAATTATGATTGGGTTAATAATTTTAAACCTAATCATAATTAAATAAACATAAAATAAGATTATCGGTTTCGCAATACATCACTAGGAAATACTACTAAACTTTCATTTCCATCTTTTCCTACTGCAGCAACACCAAAAAGGTAATTATCTATTACAATTCCTTCCAATGTATATTTTTCAGTTATTCCAACAAAACGAGAGTATTGCCATTGAGGGGAAGTAGTTTCCCTCCAGTAAATTTTATATCCAGCTAAATTTTTATCATCAGATTTTGTCCATGCCAAAGTAGTAGAGGGTTGAACAGCACCGCCAATTTTTACCTCTTTAGGAAGAGTTGGCGCCCACGCCAAACCCGCAAGAACAATTGCATTTACACCAGTTAATTTTGCAGCATAATCAAAATTGACCCCTTCAATTACGTCGCCGTATTTAATTCCATTTTCAACACGCAAATCCTGATGTTGTCTTGTATAGTTTTCGTGGGTTTCCATAATTCTAACCCCCGGAAAACCTGCATCGTTGAATGGGCGGTGATGCCCACCTCTTCCAAAGCGGTCCAGTCTGTAAATCATCATTGCATTTAGATTTGTGCAATAATTGGAAGTCATTTTGTGTACATATCTGGCTAATTGACGGCTTACTCCATCTACTTCCCCACCATAAAATCTTCGTTTATTCCTTTCCTGGTCTGTTTCTGTAATAGGTGTAGGCTCAGAAAAAACTCTAAAAGTACTATTGTCTATAACACCGTCTACACCTTCGATATTACCAATCATATCATTATTTAAAACAGCCGCAATGTCCCAATTTTCATTTATCGCTTTTTCGGCCAGGTATTTTCCTCCGTATAGCCCTTGTTCCTCGCCAGATAAACCTACATAAACAATGGATCCGGGAAATTTATATTTCGATAATACTCTTGCAGCCTCAATTACTCCTGCCATTCCACTTGCGTTGTCGTTGGCCCCCGGA
>JAOUKG010000391.1 GCA_029882725.1 Cyclobacteriaceae bacterium | reverse complement strand
TGCTACCTCATTGCCTTTTTATAGAGTGTCTTTTGACCCTTCAGTACCCTCAACGGAAGTGTTTAATAGTTCAGTTGATTCTTTATCCATTGAGATTGCAAAGTTTTTCGGAAACAAAACAGCTAAACAATATAAAAACAGTCTTATTGATGCCCGAAAAAGAGGAAGTAGATATGTGGTAATCAGTAAAAGATTATTGAATTATCACGAAAAGAAAAAAGTCGAAAAGTGGCCTGTTTTCAGGTTGGGGAGATTTAAAGGGGGAGTGATTTTTGAAAAAGTGGATCAAAGGTTCAAGCCATTTGAAGATTTGAGTGATCGTACTGTAGGTTTTATAAATGAGAATAACCGAGGTGCCGGGTTGGAATATAGTTTCAATGATCAGTTGTCGGGAACAGACGGTGAGGCCATGTACCAGAAAATTTCTGGTGGAAATTGGAAGCCCGTTTTTGATGGTTCAGAAATTAGAACTGAAGATGGTTTGAATATAAAAACCACCATCGATATCAATTTACAGGATGTTGCTGAAACTGCATTAAGGAGATCATTAATGGAGCATAATGCCGACTATGGGTTGGTAATGGTTATGGAGGTTAAAACAGGAGCCATAAAAGCCATTTCCAATTTGACTCATAAAGGTGATAAATATATTGAAACTTATAATTATGCCGTTGGAGGGTCTTTTGAACCAGGATCAACCATAAAATTGGCTACTATGTTGGCCTTGTTGGAGGATACCAATATAAATTTAAATGACAGTATAGACACGGGAGACGGTGTTTATAAAATATACGATAATAGAGTTCGTGACCATCATGAAGGAGGCTGGGGAGTTCTTTCAATAAAAGATGCTTTCGCGAAATCAAGTAATGTTGCAATTGTAAAGCTGGTTGAGAAATATTACGGACTTACTCCTGAAAAATTTGTTGATCATTTCGATAAACTAAAGCTTACTACTCCTCTTCAATTTCAAATTAAAGGAGGTGCTGAACCTAAGGTGACGCGCCCCGGGCAAACAGGATGGAGTGGCATTACCCTTCCCTGGATGGCTCATGGCTATGGAATGGAAACTACTCCTTTGCATATCATTACCTTATATAATGCTATAGCAAATAATGGCAAAATGATTAAGCCTTATATAGTATCTTCTGTAAATCAGACTGAATATGCTCGATCTGAGTTTGAAACTGAGGTGCTGAATGATAAAATATGCAGTGATGAAACCTTAAGAAAGTTGAAATTTATGCTGGAAGAGGTAGTGGAAAATGGAACTGCCAGTAATATAAAAGGAACTCACTATAAAATTGCAGGCAAGACAGGAACAACCCAAATTCTTGAAGATGGCAGATATTCTGCCCGATATATTACTTCATTTGCCGGGTATTTTCCAGCCTCCAATCCTCGCTATACCGCCCTTGTGGTGATTAGGAACCCAAAGGGATGGAAACAATACGGTAGTAATGTGGCCGCACCTGTATTTAAAGAAATAGCGGATAATATTTATGCCCGCGATCTTGAGATGCATAAACCTTATGAAAATGATTTGTCAAAACAGGTAACTGGTGTTTTTCCTGTAATCAGAGCCGGTAACGCTGAGGATATCAAAAGAATTTGTAATACTATAGGCGTAAGTAATCATATTAAAACAGAATCGGCCTGGGCTAAGGCAAGAATAAAAGGAAATGCAGTAGTATTGGTTGATAATAAAATTCAACCTGAAATAGTTCCGGATGTTACAGGAATGACATTACGTGATGCATTGTTTTTGCTTGAAACGGCAGGTTTACGAGTGGTTTATTCGGGTAGAGGAAGAGTGGAATCTCAGTCCATAATTCCGGGCACAAAAATTACAGGAAATTCAACCATTAAACTCAGCTTAATAATATGAAATTAAGCGAGCTACTATATAAAGTATCAATAATTTCCACCATTGGCGAAATGGGGGTGGAAGTGAAAGGTCTTGCTTTTGATTCACGAAAAGTAGAGCCTGGGTTTGTTTTTATCGCCATGAAAGGAACTGAGGCAGATGGTCATTTATTTATAGAGGCTGCTTTGGAAAAGGGGGCAATTGCCATTGTTGCGGAACAAATGCCCGAAGAATTTAAAAAAGGGGTCACTTATACCTGCGTTAAGGATTCCAGAGAGGCCACAAGTATTATGGCTTCCCACTTTTATAAAAACCCTTCCAAAAATTTACAATTGATAGGCGTTACCGGGACCAATGGAAAAACGACCACTGCAACACTGATGTTTGAACTTTTCAAATCATTGGGCCATAAATGCGGACTGATTTCCACTATTTCCAATAAAATAATGGATGATGAGTACCCTGCTACGCATACTACACCCGATGCCATTTCTTTAAATGCTTTATTGGCTAAAATGGTGAGGCAAAATATTACTCACTGTTTTATGGAAGTAAGTTCGCATGCACTACATCAGAAAAGAGTATATGGATTAACCTATAAAGTGGGTGTTTTTACCAACATATCGCACGATCATCTCGATTATCATCAGTCATTTGAAAATTATATTACAGCTAAAAAGATACTCTTTGATTCTTTGCCGCCTGAATCATTTGCAATAGTGAATATTGACGATAAAAGAGGCAGAATCATGCTTCAGAATACCCGCGCAGATAAATCTACCTTTTCGCTTAAAGCTGTTGCCGACTTCAAAGGAAAACTAATTTCAGATTCAATCCATGGTTTGGAAATGGAAATAGGAGGCAAGGAAGTATGGTTTAAATTGGTAGGATCATTCAATGCCTATAATTTATTGGGTGTTTATGCAACTGCCGTGAAATTAGGTGAAGATCCTGATGAGGTACTTCGTCATCTTTCTATGATAGGTGGAGTTGCAGGTAGGTTTGAAACAGTTAGGGCGGAGGCAGGTGTAATTGGGATTGTTGATTATGCACATACTCCCGATGCCCTGGAAAATGTTTTGAGTACAATTCAGAAAATACGTACTGGAAATGAGAATGTAATCACTGTATTAGGCTGTGGAGGAAATCGCGATAAAGGTAAAAGACCTATTATGGCCTCTATTGCTTGTAAATACAGTAATAAAGTAATTGTTACCTCTGATAATCCTCGTTATGAGGACCCGGCTGCAATCATGAGTGATATGATTAAAAACCTGGATCCTGTAGAAATGAGGAAAGTATTGAAAATTTTAGATAGAGAGGAAGCTATTAAGACTGCATGTATGCTGTCCGGGAGTGAAGATATCATTCTTGTTGCAGGCAAAGGGCACGAAACATATCAGGAAGTTAAAGGAGAAAGATATCCTTTCGATGATAAGGAAGTGCTGAATAGAATGTTCAAACTAAACTTAAGCAAATAGGATGTTATATTACTTATTTGATTATCTGCAAAAAACATTTGACCTGTCGGGAGCCGGGGTATTTCAGTATATCTCTTTCCGGGCAGGCATGGCGGCTGTGTTTTCATTGTTGATAACCATCTTTTTTGGAAAGAAACTAATCAATATCCTTCAGAAGAAGCAGGTAGGGGAAGAGGTGCGAGACCTTGGACTTGAAGGACAAAAAGAAAAACAAGGAACTCCTACTATGGGAGGCCTGATTATACTTGCTGCTATTTTAATACCTACCTTACTTTTTGCCCAGATTACCAATATCTACGTGATATTGCTTTTATTTACCACTATTGGGTTGGGCATGGTAGGTTTTTTGGATGACTATATCAAGGTATTCAAAAAGAACAAGCAAGGACTTGCGGGAAGGTTTAAAATTGTAGGTCAGGTAGTTGTAGGACTTGTGGTAGGATTTACTCTTTATTTCCACGAAGATGTGGTGGTAAGAAAGTATGATCAAACAATTACCCTTCAGGATAATGAAGTGGTAAGAACATATTCTGACGTAAAGTCGAGTAAAACCACTGTTCCTTTTGTAAAAGACAATGAACTGGATTATGATACCTTGTTGCCATTTGTTGGGCATGAATATACCTGGGTAATCTATATTCTTCTTGTTGTATTGGTTGTCACGGCAGTT
>JAOUKG010000390.1 GCA_029882725.1 Cyclobacteriaceae bacterium | reverse complement strand
AAATCAAGACCAATTATTCCTTTTGTAAATTCGGACGAAGCCTGCCAATATTCTTTTATATTTTCAGAATCAACCACTTTTCGGAAAATATCACCACTTTCAGGGTTCATTACTGTAACTTCCTTTATCAGGTTTTGAAGATCGTCACCCTCCCATTTTAAGTGATAATAATCTCTGTTAATTTCCCATTGCTGTTTATGTTTTCTTATTTGTATGAAATCTTCAATGTTAAAAGTGAAATTAAAGTTTGCTAATGAGCTATTTGTAATATATTCAGAAATATCCCATTGTGTAATTTTATTTTCATTTTCAACTACCCAAAGCCATGTAGAAATATTACCCAGTTTAAATGCCTGTATTTCTTTCCTTAAGATTGATAAAACATTCATAATATCTTCAGGAGACTGCATTTCCATGGCCACACTTCTTACCTTGTGTGTGGCAGCTTCAATTTTTAATTCCTGATTTTTATTACGGAGGTCAGTGGTTTGCTCTTCAATAAGTTTTTTTAGTTTTTCTTTTTCATCCATCCATTCTTTTACCGCCCAGGTATCCTGGTCTCCTTGTTCCCCCTGTGGGATGGATCCATGAAAGTGTATGACTTTCCATTTTTCACCAGTAAATTCAAATACCGATGATAGTCTGCAAACGATACTGATGTCATTTCCTTCCACGTTCATATGAACTTTGATCTCATCGATATAGGCAGCAGCATGACCATTGGAAAATACCATTTTGGAAACGGGGATCTTTTCAAAACGCATTTCCATCCCTTCAGATTCTTGTCTTTGTAGTTTGAGTATATCAATAAAATCAGAAAAACTCAGACATCTTTCATTGATGTTGGTTCCATAACCTGTAATATATGTGCTTAACCTTCCTTCCATTTTGGAGAAAGGGAAATCCCCAAAGACGATGTCTAAAAAGTCAGCGTGACTTTTTTCCAGAAGATTATCGATTTGTTTGTCCATTTTGTATAGAGAGTTTTATAAAAATAGTTAAATGGATTGGAATTGAGGGGTATATGGGTGGAAAAATTACAGAGTTAGTTTTTAGGGATCAGGATTGGGTGTTTGCGAATTGCGGCTTACTGGCTGTCTCGTTTGTTAATACGACTGGTTTTGGCGGCAAGATGATAGGTTTTTTGGTAATAATATTGTGGAGTCACAACAGGAATCTCTATTATTCTTATCCAAAGCTCTGGCTTTTCAAGTAGTATATTCAGCGTTACTTTATCATGTACTTTTATTTTCTCAGAGGGGATGACATTATCTTGAGTATGTAATTTTAAAACAGACAAGATAATAAAGCAGATTACGGTGATTTTTGTAAAGCTTATATTTTGTTTTTTCACTTATTTCTTTTCAGTCCTTCTCTTACCTCATTCAACCATTCCTGCTTATTGGCCTCCCTGTTTTCCTTTCCGAAACGGGTATGGTACCGATGTGATTCCAAAAAGGTTTTCTGCACGAAGTTCCACTCCCTTCTGGTTTCCACCATACCGGCCTGAAGCACTTCTTCATACAGGAGGTCTCCGATGGGATGAAAATCATCAGTGCCCAGGTAGTCGAGGTCGGCATCGCAAAGTATGCTTTCCAAATGGTTTTTTGGAGACTGGGGAAGCCTTGTTGCCATTATCATGCTGCATAAGTCTTCTATAGTCTCATCAGGGAAGTTGTGTTTGGGGAGTTTTTCTCTGGCTATCTCCGTGCCATGATGCTCATGGTCTTTAGTAGAAATACTGAATCCTGAATCGTGGTAAAGAGCGGCAAGTCTTACTATTTTGTGTTCCTCTTCTGAAACACCCTCTGCTTCACCAATTTTTCTGGCTGCTTCCACAACCGACCAGATGTGATTCAGGTTGTGATAGGGGAGTGCAGGCATACCCTTTTCAAGATATTCAATTATTTCCTTTTCGGCACCTTTGAAATCAGGGGTGCTTTCAGGCAAACCTTCCAATGAAAGTGTTTTCCTTGTATCCTCCAGTAAAGGATCATTTTCATACCAGATTAGGGCTACATCGTTGCTTTTTTTTGCCTTTTTCAGCCATTTTTGCGCATTTTGATAGTCTTTCAGGAAGCTATAAACATACACGATATTGAAATTCACCCCTTTTTCTCCTTTCCGACTTCTCTGTATCAATTGATCCAGGAAATAATTACCTTCTTTTTTTTCCTGTGCAAAACAGGCTATGGCCAGAAAAGCCACCATGGATGGGGGGTGGAAGGTACTGATTTCCAGGCCTGATTTTATAACCTCTTCTGCCATTTTCCAGTTGTTCATAGCCAGCAGGTTTCTTGTTTTGAAGTCATAAAAACGAAGTACTCCGGGGTATAATTTGAGTCCTTCTTCCAGGGTTTCCAATGCCTCACTGTATTTTCCTGACAAGTAATAACAAAGGGATCGGTAGTTGAAATAAGCAGGAGTCAGAGGATCGAGTTCTCCGGCTTTGTCTAAGAGTTCAGCTGCTTCCTTTAACCTGCCACTCATGTTCAACAAGTAACAATAGGCGTATAAAATTCCGGCATCACCAGGGGCCATTTCGTGGGCTTTCAGGAAAAAATCTTCGGCTTTGGTGAAATCTTTCCTGATAAAGAACTCCATAAAACCTTTAGTGAGGTAGTCATTTGCTGAAGGCCCTCTTTTCCAGGATTCTTCCAGATATAGGTTGATTTCCTTCTCTGCCTCCTGTGGGGAAAGGTCTCCGTTCCACGACATTCTTGCCGAATAGGAAGAGGCCAGTGCCGAATAAGCTTGCTTGAAATCGGGGTCCAACTCCAATGCTTTTTTAAAGTATTCTGTTGCATTTTTGTAGCCTTCCAATCCCCAAAGGTTAAAAGCATGCCTGCCTTTCAGATATAATTCCACTGCCTTTGAATTTCGGGAAATAGGTTCTTCCCTGGTTTGGGAGCCCAGGGAAATATTGAGTTCTTTCATTATCAGGGAAGCAACTTTACTTTGTACTTCAAATATATCATCAATGCCTTCGGTGAATACCTTCGCCCATTTCAATTCATCTTCCCCGGCATCAATCAGCTGAACATTGATTCTCATCCGGTTTCCTTGTACCTGAACACCTCCTTCCAGAATATATCTAACGTTGAGTTCGGATGCTATTTCAGGTGCTGTTTTGTCGGATTTTTTATACCTCATTACCGAAGTTCTGGAAATAGTTTTCAAACTGGAGTTCCCAGCCAATTCGATGATGATATTTTCGGTAATTCCATCTGAAAAATATTCCTGATTATTGTCGAATGAAAGGTTGGAAAAAGGGAGTACAGCTATGGATTGTTTTTGTACCTTAAAATCTATTTTTGAATCCTTTTGCGAACTATTTTGAACAATACGATGTGGTTTGGTAATACTGTAAATAATATCCTTGATGGCATGGGATAGTTTATTGATTTGGTTTCTGAAGTCGGTATGGTTCTGGTTGTCATTTCTGTTGTCGCCGATTTTCAGAGGACGGTTTATACCTGGTTCCTTGTAAATAAAATCTACAGATCTCAAAATTGAGCCAATTTCTTCTTCGATGAGGTTCTGATCTTCCGGTTCTAGGTCGTGTATTTTTACCGGAAGAATACGACTTGTTACGTTTCCGTTTAAGAGTTGAATATCCAAACCATACTGATCTTCCCGCACCCATTGGTTGAAGGGGCAAAATTCCTGACGCCAGGCGAAGCTATTGATATCGCAATATGTATTGGAAAGAATGGGCATGAGTATAAGGCACTTTAGTTTGCCTTCCAGGCTTTTGTCTACGTTGTGGGTTTCTAGCAGGCCATCGTGGGGATTGCTGTCGAAATAGATAGAGACAGGTTCTTTGATAGTTCGACGGAGTTCCTTTTCCAAATTTCCTACAAATTCAGTAACCCAGCTATCGAGGTTATCGTTGTGTCGGTAGGATACGAAAATGTCGTATTGGTAGTTGGGGAGAATAGAAGCCATAGGTAAATATAGGGAAAATAAAAATATTCGTTTCAGGGAATTTAAACGTTTATAAACGGATAAAGAGGGGTGAAAACCCGAAATTTACGAAA
>JAOUKG010000389.1 GCA_029882725.1 Cyclobacteriaceae bacterium | reverse complement strand
TGTGAAGAGTTACATTCAGAATGGGAAAAGAAATCTTAAAATTTGCATAGAAAAAGGTGGGTAAAACAGAATACCATATCGACCAAAAAGAACTTCAACGATACTTGGACAATACAATGTCAAGTAAAGAGAGGCATGAATTTGAAAAAGAATTGTTGAACCATAATTTTGAAATGGAAGCAATGGAAGGCCTGGAAACCTTAACGGGCAATGAATTTCAGCAGGATATGACAGCCCTCTCCAAACGCTTGAAGAAACGTGTAAGTCCTAAAAAAAATAACTTCTATTTGAAAATAGCTGCAACCCTAAGTTTAATTGCTGTATTCTCTTTTTTAATATTCTTTTTTATAAAAAACAATTCGTCGGAGTATACTGAAAAATCGTTTTCTGAAAATAAATCTCAAAATAAAGACACTACATTCCTCCGGGATAGTTTGATGGCCGACACAAAAAATTTGGAGAATAGCATCGCTTTAGCGGAAACCAATAAGGAAGAAGAAGGCAGTGAAGAAGAAAGCCGTGATTTTGATAAGGATTACAACAATGAAAAAGTAGAAGGAAATAAAAAATTGGAGGAAACCAATAACCGAATATCTGATATTGAAATAAAGAAAGATCCTATTTCAGAAACTATAGACAAACCGACTAATAAACTGGATTTATCCATTGCAGAGGCTGAACCTATTGTTCTGGAAGAATTTACTCTATCCGATACTTCTGTTCGATCCGAAGAATCTCTTACCGGAGCTGTTGCTGGGGTAGATGAGACAGACTTGAAAAGGGAAAGATCGGGGTTATTTAAAAGTAAAAGTGCTGAAAAGAGTGCCGCAGTTCCCTCTGCAGCTCCTGGTGTTGAGGATAAGCCCGAAAAATCTAAAACCCGGACTATATCCGGAATTGTTGTTTCAGGATTTGATAATTCAACACTTCCCGGAGTAAGTATTATTGAAAAGAACACCATAAATGGCGCAGTAACAGATATCGATGGTAAGTTTTATATGGATGTTTCTCCCCTTTCTGAATACATTGTAGTAAGTTTTGTCGGTTTTAAAACGGAAGAAATAGATATTTCAGGTAGAAATGAGTTTACTGTGGTGTTAAATGAAGATATTCAATCGCTAAGCGAAGTAGTAGTAACCGGTTATGGTTATTCAAGAGCGGATACAGAAACTGTAGTTAACGCAAGTCCGGAAGAGGGGTTCAGAGATTTTAATAAGTACATTAAGGAAAACCTGATCTATCCGGAACAAGCCTTAAAAAATGAAATTAAGGGTCGGGTAGTGGTTGAATTTACCGTTAAAACAGATGGTTCACTCACCAATTTCAGGATTATCAAAAGCCTTGGGTACGGATGTGATGAAGAAGCCATTCGCCTCATAAAAAATGGCCCTAAATGGTATTCATCTGAGGTTAACGGTGTTGACACCGAAGATACGGTGAGGGTTACCGTTAGGTTTCGGTGATAGATACACGTAGAGACGTAGCAGGCTACGTCTCCCTGCTACATCTCCCGGCTACATCTCTACGGCATCAACAACAACGATTATGATAATCCATCAATTTCCCCTTGCACGAATCCCATCAATGATTTGATGTTTTCCCTGCTAAAATCAAAATTGATATGTGCGGCTTTGTATATTTCAGGAATTGTACGGGTATACCCCAATTTCAATGCCTCCTTATACCCTTCCAATCCTTTTTCGGGATTCTCCTTATAATTTTTCCAAACTGCAACAGCACCTAATTGTGCCATGCCGTATTCTATATAATAAAAGGGAACTTCAAATAAATGCAATTGTCTGTGCCACAGATACTCTTTAAAAGTTTCCAAACCATTCCAATCAGTTACATTGTCTGAAAATTCATCAAATATCTTAAGCCATGCCTGGGTTCTTTCCTCTTTGGAACAATTGTGGTTTTCATAAATCCAATGTTGATACTTATCTATGGTAGCTACCCAGGGCAATGTTTCAATTATTTGCTCAAGATGCTCAAGTTTTGCCCTTTTTAAATCATCTTCTGAATTAAAAAAATCATTCCAAAAGTCCATGGTTAGTAACTCCATCGACATAGACGCCAATTCTGCCACTTCCGAAGGTGTTGATTTAAAATCAGTAAGTTCAAGATCCTGAGTAAGGAAACTATGCACGGCATGACCGCCTTCGTGTAGCAAAGTTACCATATCCCTTAAAGTGGACGTGGCATTCATAAAAATAAATGGAACACCACTTTCCGCTAATGGATAGTTGTATCCACCCGGTGCTTTACCTTTTCGGGAAGCCAGATCCAGATGTTTCAGCTTTTCCATTTCAAGAAGACACCCTGAAAAATAGGAATCTAAATTTTTAAAACAAGTAACTGTTTTAGCCAATAATTCATCGGAAGAAGTAAATGGTTTTAAAGGGGTTCTTCCCTCCGGATCCACTGCTTTATCCCAAGGCCTTAAACTATCCAGTTTCATTGAATTTTTCCTTTTTTCAGCAATTTGCTTTAAGAAGGGAACCACTTCTTCTTTCACTGCTGTATGAAAATCAAAGCAATCGGAAGAAGTATAATCAAACCTCCCCATAGCCTTGAACATGTAATCCCTGAAATTATCAAACCCGCAATTCAATGCAATTTGATGCCTTATTTTAACCATTTGGTCAAAAATATCTTCAAGTTCATCTGCCGATTCAAGTCGTACAGCACCTACTTTTCTATAGATTTCTTCCCTTAAAGCTCTATCATTTTCCTGCAATAAAACTCCTGCCTGTTGGAGTGTAAGTTCTTTCCCATCGTGAACAATAAACATCCCCCCCATAATCTGACTGTATTTTTGGGCAAGGGTTTGCACTTGTGTGAAAAGGGGTATATTTTCCTCACGGAATAACTCAACCTCTTTTTTCATTTCCCTGATCATGATATCGTATCCGGGATCACTTTCCAAATCCTTAAAAAAAGAAGATGCCAATGCTTTATTATTCAATTTATCAGATTCAGGAGCAATTTTTGGCTGAATATTTTCAACAAAATCCTGATATGCCTTAGTGTATTTTTCTTCCTCCGTATAACAGGTCATACGAATATATCGCCATCCTAAATCCTCAGAGACAAAAGCTTCCAATTCGCTCCTATCTTGAAACCATCTACGCAGGCCTTCAACATTTGTGATATCACGGTTATTCAAATCGTCATAATACGACTGTATATCAACCCATGCATTTAGGATCAATTCTTTTTTTAGGAAGTTTCTTTTTTTTATATCTAACATAACTTGATTTGTTCTTTTATAATGGATTTGGTTACTTGAAGAGTTGTGGATTTGGGAAGTCAGGAGCCTTATCCTACTTCCAATTCTACAACATCCGAATCGGGGTGGCCCACACAAATAAGAACATATCCCTCATTAAGTTCAGATTCGGATAAGCCCTCTTCTTCGTCCATTTTTACATTTCCTTTAATTTTTTTACATCTACAGGCTGTACAAAGTCCGCTTTGGCATGAATACGGAAGATCGATTCCCTTATCAAGAGCTGTTTCCAGAATAAATTCGTCCTTTTTTAATTTTATCTCATGCACCTCACCATCGTAATGAATTTTAACCAAACATTCTCCCGGGGCACTTTGTTCTGATGCTGACTTTTCTGCTTTTTTCTTTTCCTTATCGATGGTACCTTGAACAAAACTTTCTTTAAAAATTTTATCGTGATCAATTCCTTTGTCTTTCAAAAGCATGTCTACATTTCTCATCATTCCTTCAGGCCCACACATCAGGTAAGTAGTATCCTCATTGCCCCAATCGGGAATTCTTTCGAACAAATCCACCAACATATCGGCATTTAAAAGGCCTGAAAAACCCTGCCAATTCATGGGGGCATTGTCGAGAATATGAATTACATGTAATCTGCCTTCCTGGCTATTTTCCCAATTAGATAATTCTTCTTTAAAAATTACACTTTCAATATTTCGGTTTGCATAAATCAGGGAAACAATAGATTTTGGTTCCTTTAATAAAAGAGATTTCAGGATAGACATCATTGGCGTAATACCACTTCCCCCTGCAAA
>JAOUKG010000387.1 GCA_029882725.1 Cyclobacteriaceae bacterium | reverse complement strand
GGCCATTACGCATCCCAAGGCTATTGCTTCAACATACTTTCTGATACCTATGGCATGGGAAGGATCGGCAATAACGGGTAAATGCGATTTTTCCTTCAAAACAGGAATGGCATTTAAATCCAGGGTATTTCTTGTGGCCGTTTCATAGGTCCGTATTCCCCTTTCACAAAGCATCAGTTTTTCGTTTCCAGCAGAAAAAACATACTCTGCCGAATACAAAAGTTCGTCAACAGTGCCTGAAATACCTCTTTTTATCAAAACAGGCTTATCTACCCTGCCTAATTCATCCAGCAAGTTGAAATTTTGCGTGTTCCTGGCTCCTACCTGATAAATATCAATATAATCGTACATGGGTTCTATCTGAGAAACCTGCATTACTTCCGAAATGATTTTGATTCCGGCTTCTTTAGCATGTTTATACCACATTTTCAACCCATCAATACCCAATCCTCTGAAACTATAGGGCGAGCTTCGGGGTTTATAAACACCCCCTCTCATTATTTTTATACCCAGATCTTTTAGATGTCCTATCATCTTAACCACTTGCTCTTCATTTTCGATTGAACAAGGGCCCGTCATCATCGTAAAATGCCCCTCACCTATTTTGACATCATCACCCAAGTCAATAACAGTTGGATCAATTTTCCACTTTCTTGAAACAAGCTTATAATCATCGGAAACCTTATAAATATCCTGAATTCCATCCATTTGGCCTATTTGGCGAAGGTCTATATCCTGCTTCCCCACCCCAACCAAATAATTGTTTTCCTGCGTAATTACTTCAGTTATTTTATATGAAAGAGCTTCCACTCTGTTGGTAATCTTTTCCTTCTGACTTTCAGAAATAGATGGTTTTAATTGAATGATCATGATTTTTTCAAAATAGAATTTAAAAACAATGGAATACTATTCTCTAATTTTTCATCTTGAGCCAGAGCATTGATAAACGCACTCCCAATAATTGCTCCGGAACTGAATTTGCTGGCTTGCATAAAGGTGTTATTATCTGAAATACCAAACCCTATTAACGCTGGGTTTTTCAGTTGCATGGCCTGTATTCTGGTAAAGTAATCGATCTGACTTTCAGCAATATAACTTTTTGCTCCGGTAATTCCGGGAGAAGAAACCATATACAAGAAGGTGTCTGTAGCTTCGTCCATAGCCCTGATTCTTTCTTCAGAGGTTTGAGGAGTTATGAAAAACACATTGCTGAGCCCGAATTTCTTAAAAGTTTCCTGATAATGATCCCGGTATTCTTTTACAGGAAGGTCGGGAAGGATCAGGCCGTCTATTCCCACTTCTTTACATTTCTCACAAAACTTTTCAACACCCATTCTCACCACAGGATTCAGGTACCCCATTAAAACCAATGGAATTTGTGTGATTTTACGAATGTCTTTTAATTGGTCAAACAATAAATTCAACGACATGCCATTATCCAGGGCTCTTTTGTTACTTGCCTGGATGGTTGGGCCATCGGCAACAGGATCGGAAAACGGAATGCCAATTTCTATAATATCAGCACCGTGCCTGGACAATAATTCGATTATCTGAACGGTACTGTTTAGTTCGGGAAATCCCGCCGTAAAATACACATTGAGTATATTTTCTTTTTTTGTATTAAATAAATGATTTAGCCTGTTCATCTCAATATTTCCCCCATTTAATGTAGGTTTCCAAATCTTTATCTCCTCTTCCCGACAAATTAACAACCACCACGTCCTCTTTTTTAAATTCCAATTTAGACAAGGCCGCCAAGGCATGAGCCGATTCGATGGCTGGAATAATTCCTTCCAACTTGCTCAATTCGATTCCTGCAATCATTGCTTCTTCGTCGGTGGCATTCAAAAAAAGTGCTCTTTCTGAATCGAATAAATGAGCATGCTGAGGGCCAATTCCAGGGTAGTCCAACCCTGCAGATATAGAATGGGGTTCAATAACCTGACCATCATCGTCTTGCATGAGCAAAGTACTGCTTCCGTGCAATATTCCGGGTTGTCCCAGCGCTGTTGTTGCTGCAGACCGTCCGGAATTCACTCCCTCTCCTGCTGCTTCTACAGCAATCAATTCTACATCGAGGTCATCCAAATATTCATAAAAAGCACCCATGGCATTACTTCCTCCCCCAACACAAGCAATTATCTTATCCGGGTTTTCACTGCCTGTCTGAGCCTTCAACTGCTTCTTCATTTCCTGACTAATAACAGCCTGAAATCTTGCCACCATATCAGGATAAGGATGAGGCCCTACTACTGATCCTATGATATAATGTGTGTCCTTAGGGTTACCAATCCAATACCGCATGGCTTCATTAGTGGCATCTTTCAAGGTCATACTCCCACTGGTCACGGGTATAACCTCGGCACCCAAAATCTTCATGCGTTCCACATTGGGCTTCTGTCTTTCTGTGTCCAGCTTGCCCATGAATACCTTGCATTCCATTCCCATCAGAGCACAAACGGTAGCAGTAGCCACACCATGCTGACCGGCACCTGTTTCTGCAATAATGCTTTGCTTACCCAGCCTTTTAGCCAGTAGAATTTGACCAATGGTATTGTTGATTTTATGTGCGCCGGTATGGTTCAGGTCTTCGCGCTTTAAATAAATAGCAGCCCCATATTTTTCACTCAATCGCGCTGCTTTATACAGTGGCGTGGGTCTGCCAACATAATTTTCAAGCAAATCATTAAACTCTTTTTGAAAAGAAGGGTCCGACATGATTTGCAAATAATTTTCCCTTAATTCCTCTACATTAGGATACAGCATTTCGGGGATAAATGCCCCTCCAAACCGACCGTAGTATCCGTTATCATCAACCGTATATTTCATAACAACACATTATCTTTTAATTTCTTCAGCTTTTCAATGTCTTTTACGCCTGGAGACACTTCGAAACCACTATTTATATCAATACCTATCTTACTATTAAACGAGTACTTTTCTATTTCAGCTATGTTTGAAATATTAAGCCCTCCACTTAATAACCAAGGTGTTTTTCCTTTATAATTCTCAAGGATTTTCCAATCAAACGCTTTCCCTTCCCCTCCATACGAACTTACTTTGGCATCGAACAGAAAGTAATCTGCCAGTCCTTCAAATTCAGAAACAGTTTCGAAATCAAATTCCTCATCTACTCTGAATACTTTGATTGTCTTTATATTCCTCTTTTTAAGTTCACTTACGTAGGAAGCAGATTCATCGCTATGTAATTGAACATAATCCAACTTACAGGCCTCCACTTTCCTAAGAATCGATTCAATAGATTCCTTTACAAACACCCCAACTTTCATCGTATTTGTACCGGAAAAATCCGGTATTTCAGGATTTTCACCTACGTATCTTGGAGATTTTGGATAAAATATGAACCCCATGAAGTCCGGAGTAAACTCTTTTTGAATTTGCAGAATTTGCTCAGGATCTTTCATCCCACATATTTTCAACAACTGTTTCAAACTCTTACCGATCTGAATTTAAGTTCCTGAATAAATTTCTTGCACGCAACATCGGGCATACTTTCTTCCATAAAATTCTGACCTATAAGAAATCCTTTGAACCCGTGACTTCTTAAATCCAAAATAGCCTCCACACTGGATATGCCACTTTCGGAAACAAGTGTTTTCCCACTTCCTATTTTCTTTGACAACTGCTTTGAAGTATCCAGAGAAACTTCAAAAGTCTTGAGGTCCCTGTTATTGATACCCAGTAAATCCATATCAACATCAGCTGCTTTGTTCAATTCTTCTTCATTATGAACTTCCAGAAGTACTTCAAGCCCCAAAGAGTGTGCAAAGTCGGCCAATTCTTTCATTCTATTTGTATCCAAAATGGCAGCAATCAGTAAAATAGCATCTGCCCCGATGGACTTCGCTTCAATGATTTGATATTCATCAATAATGAAATCCTTTCTCAGTATAGGACAAAAGTTGAATTTCCTTGCAGTTTTCAGGTCTTCATTACTCCCTCCAAAAAACTCCATATCTGTCAAAACCGACAAAGCAGAAGCACCGGCCTGCATATAACCAATAGATACTTTTTCAACAGAAATAAATTTA
>JAOUKG010000388.1 GCA_029882725.1 Cyclobacteriaceae bacterium | reverse complement strand
AGGGTTTATCGGGCCAGACATTTTTAGGCTCCTGGAGCTTTGCTCCTGTAATATCCAAACCTGTTATCCCTTCCATCTGTACAGACAACTGCTTCACCCTGGATCTTGACTCAGAAATGGTTCGCTTCTGCTGAAGCAGCAAAAGGTCAAATTTATAAAGATCAATGGCCGATTTTATACCATTTTCAACCCAAACTGCTACAATTTCCCTCTGACGAGAAGTTTCCTCGGCAGTTCTGCCCAAAATATCAACTTGCTTTCTTGAAAGTAATAAGGCATAATACAATTCCCGTACAGCATCTTCAAGCTGTTCCATGTCGCGCTCCCATTCCTTCTTCTGAATTTCAACATTCCCCTGTTCCAACGCCCCGCTTTTAGTGGCCCTTTTCCCATTATACAATACCTGCTGCGCTTCCAGATACACCTTTCCCTGGTTTTTAGGAATTTCAGGAGTTGAAAAAACAGGATTATCGGGTAGGGATACAACCTCCGACTGATAGGTATATTGCCCCGAAAGTTGCAATACAGGAAGTTTATAGGAATCGGCTATTTGTTTGTGCAGCGATGCTATTTCGCTAAAATTCTGGTCAAAACCAGCCAACCCCGACTGCTCCACCGCTGCATTGACACACTCCTCAATTGTAAACGTTAGTGTATCCATACCCAAACCAGCATCTACTTCCAAAGCTATAGGAGTAACTTTATTTGCAAATAACTCAATGTAATTAAGGGTATATCCATTTACATGGGAAAGAAGAAGGACTATGATCGAAGTAAAAGTTTTCATTTTTGTTTATTTATAATGGTTTCCATAATCAATTGAGGAACAAGAATTTTCCTTTCTTCCCAGAATTGTTTTTTTCCATCCGGATTAGTCTCAAATATTTTGAAAAGAATAGGATTGGCCAGAATAGGAAAAATGGTCAATGCCAATATATTAACCATTAAATGCATGGGAGATAAGGGTAAAAACTCACCTGATTGCACTTTTTCCATATATTCCTTAAAAAAAGCCGTATCATGAATAAGTCCTACTTTAGATCCAATAGCATCCAATCGGGCCGGATTTTGATGAATCTCATTGATTAGAAAAATTGGGATGTAGGTATTATCCTTAAACTCTTCCGTATAAAGTTCAACTATATCGGCCACCTTATCCTTGAATTCAGAGGTCTTATTTAGAATTCCAATCAACGAAGGAAAGAAATTACGTAACACTTCCTGAAAGATAGCTTCATAAAGACGCTCCTTGCTACGGAAGTAATAATGCAGCATTGCTTTATTTATTCCTGCCTCATCGGCAATTTCCTGCATCCTTGCTCCTCCCATTCCTTTTCGTGTAAAAACTTTTCTGGCGGCTTCCAGAATTTTACCTTCAGTATCTTTATTTTCTTTAACCATATTTAAGTTAACTATTATATCTAACTATTTAATTTAACCATTTGGTTAATACAAAAGAACGGAAATAAATCGGGAAGGTTGCAAGGGTCTCGTGTTTTTTTTAAAAAAAAATAACACATATGAAATCTCGACTATTTAGGATTTGTTAAGAAAGGGGATGAATTCCTTATAAAAAGAAGGTAAACTCAAAAAACATATAATTACAATTGAAAAGATAAATGGGAGATCTTCCTAAAGAATATGCTTCTGAACAATAAGGAAAAAACATTCCATGTCCGAAAAATCGGGGCTATATATACCAAATATTGGCAACATTACGCTAATAACCGGACGATAAGAATGGGAATATAAGTTGCGTCCTAACCAACTACATAATTATGCACATACAAAAAATGCATCTTATTTAAAGACATACTTCAGCGCTACCCCTACATCGGCCAACGAAGGATGATCGCCACTTCCCTTTTCCAATTCATTAAGGACAATTTTATACCCCGGAGTTACTGAAATCTTATAATTTTCGGAAAAATTATAGGTAAATTCTGTATTTACACCCCCCCAAAATGTAACAGGATTGATGTTTCTATCCTGGTAATTGTAATTTTTTGTTCCTTGTTGATACTGGTTTGTTGAACTATTAACATATATCCTGCTATCAATACCTGAATATATAGCAATCCCAAACTTACGGTCCAATAAAGAAACACCCAGTCGGGCGGGAACGCTTATGAAGGAGAATCGGTCTTCTTGCAGGTACCCTTCCATTACATTATCACTCGTCGAGAGCGACTTCGTGGCAGTTTCCATAGACATCCCTGTAACACTGAAATTACCCTGATATAAACCTGAAGTGATTGTTGAATACCCTAATCCCCCCATGAAAGAAAACCTATCTGTTAATTTTTTTCCTAAAATCAAACCCATCCCCTGAGTTGTGCCATTTAACTCACTTTTATAATAGGAAGAACTCTTACTAGAAGCATCGGTACCGGCATAAGCAAGCGACTGATCCATATTTATTCCAGATATACCTGAATTTTCATATACACCCCCTCCTAAGGTAATACCAGCCCATAGCCTTTCCTTACTTTCTACTTTCACAAATTCGTGTTTATAATCAAAAACACCTTCAATTTCCGGAAATTCCCCAATATTGTAATCCATACCTTTGCCATCAGCAACCATCAACTCTGATTGACTCAAGTTCATACCGCCAGTGCCAATTTCCAAATCGATTATTTTTGTTCCACCATCTGAGTTACCATAAACCAGCATATCTTTCTTAATCTCCGGTAATAAACTTACAGTATTTGGTGTATTGACTAGTGGCAAAAGGCTTTTCCTCCTTATTTTTAATGTGGCCACCCTATCATTTCTTTCAACTCCATGATGGTTTGAATCATCTCCTATTGATCCTGAATATTGCTCAGCATTTCTGTTTTTCTCTAAATTGGGAGAATCAACTCCTCCATTTGTATTAAACTCACTGTTTTGATTCGAATTTAACTGATTATCCAACTGATTATTTTCAGCCATTGAGTTGTCCAACTTCTCTTGCAAAACTAAGCCAGAAATTGTTTTATCTTTTAATGAAGATGAGTATCCAGAATTCCCGGTATATAATGCAACACTTCCCGCTACAGCAGCAAAGGCTACACCTGCTGCAACGGTCCAATAAATCAAAAATAACCTTCTCTTAAGCTGATTATTCTCACTTTTAAGCTGAGGCACCGTAAGGTCATGGTCAATTTTATCCCAAAGACCTTCCGAAGGAGTACATGATGCGTCTTTAAATGCATCCATCCACTCATGCTCAAACCTACCTCGATGCGATGAACTCATAATTTATTTTTTTTTCTTTTTCAATCTTTTCTTTCAACAAGAGTTTTGCCCTGGAATATTGAGATTTCGAGGTTCCTTCACTTATTTCAAGCATTTCTGCTACTTCTTTGTGGCTATACCCCTCAACGGCATACAAGTTGAATATAACCTGACAGCCTGTGGGCAATTCCTGAATCATTTTGTACAAATCCTCCAAATGAAAATCTTTCAGCGTAAACTTCTCATCCGTATAAAGTTTAACATCCTCAACATCAACCATTGGAAAAAGGTACAATTTGCTACGTTGGCTATTTAATGCAGTATTTATCACTATACGTCGTATCCAAAAATCCAAATTTGTATCTCCGCGAAATGTATCGAGTGATTTAAATATCTTTATAAAAGAATCTTGAACAACGTCTTCAGCTTCACCAATCGATTTGGTATACCGCCGACTTACAGATAACATAAAAGGCGCATAGTGGTCATAAAGTTCCTTCTGGCACTTTCTGTCCCCCTTCTTACATCCATTAATGATATCCTTTACTTTAAACATGTATCAGTCTGATATTGTAATGACTACTCTTTTTTCCTTTTAGTTGGAAAACGTGTGTAATTATTTTAAAAAAAGTATGTTTGTAATTACAAGTGCAACTATATTTCCATTTGTTACTTTTAATAAATACTCCTTGCCTAGTATGAATTTACATAAAAACCATCTTATTTACATCTTTTTTATATTTTTAACGGGTTGTGCATCTACATATTATGCCACAAATACAGAAAGTAATTCTCAAAAAATATTATTTAAGGATCACATATATCAAAAT
>JAOUKG010000386.1 GCA_029882725.1 Cyclobacteriaceae bacterium | reverse complement strand
CCAACCCGGTACCGGCCTCCCCTTCGGTACCTCTTTCACTTGTCATTTTATTAATACTAAATAAATTATGAAGGGTATCTTCATTCATTCCAATGCCTTCATCTTTCACATAAAATGTAACAAAGCCATTTTCCTTCTTACAATAAACCACTACCTCTTTTCCCTTGTTTGAAAATTTAATGGAATTAGCCAACAGATTTCTGATAATAGTTTGCAACATATTTTTATCAGCAAAAACTTCCACTTCTTCAGAGCACTCATTCTTTATCGTTATTCCTTTTGTACTAGCTATGCCAGAAACTTGCTTTATTACGTGATTTATAGTTCTGAATACATTAAGAACCTCAGGTTCAAAATTTATTTGATTCACCTGATTTCTCGACCACAACAACAAATCCTCCAATAACTCCCGCCCACCGGACGAAACCTTCTTAAGTGCTTTTAGTTGAATTTGAATAATTTCATCAGGTGTGCCTCCTATTTCATAGTCTCTTATTAATAAAGTTAAAAGAGAATCTATTTGACCAGCTGTACCACGAAGATCGTGGGAAATAATACTTAGCAGTTTATCTTTCTGATCGTTGGTCTTTTGTAATTGTTCATTTAATCTATTATTTTTTTCTATTTCATCCTTCAAAGAAATTTGGGCATTAATTCTGGCCAAAAGTTCTTTAGGCCTGAAAGGTTTAGTTACATAATCTACCCCTCCAACATCGTAAGCTCTTGTAATATCCTCTTCTGTTGTTTTAGCTGTAAGAAAAATTATAGGGATATGACGGGTTTCTTCATCCTCTTTCAATAATTTACATACATCATAACCCGATAATTCGGGCATCATTATATCCAAAAGTATGAGATCTGGCATTTTACTTTTAACCAGATTTAAAGCCTTTACCCCAGAATTAACTAAAACAAGTTCATAAATTGGATTCAGAACATGAGCTGCCAATTGAAGATTTTTATTTTGATCATCAATAACCACTACCCTTCTTTTACTTTTTATCTGCATTACCTTAGTGTTATTTAAGTAATAGTTTTATGAATTTTTTAAGAGACAAACTCAGTCCATCCAAATCAAAAATTCCAAGTTGATTATTAAGGTTTTCATGTAAGCTAGATAATAGAACCAGATTATTTTCCTCAATGTACTTTCCCAATTCTGCAATAAACAAACTCATCTCTTCAATATCTAGCCCCTCTTGCAGGTCATTTGCCCTTTTCAAAAACAGATTAATGAGTTGTTCCCGATGAACTTCAAAATGCTCAATCAAGCTCCTATCACCTTCAATTAATATTTTATCCTTTACTTTTTCAGATTTCTTAGCTTCAATATGCTCATATTTTAAAAACTTCATCAATTCATCTATCAATGTGTTTTTACTGATGGGTTTAGTCAAAAAACCTTCAAAATATACTTTCAACCTCTCAGATTCCAAAGCATGTACCGAGGCGGTGAGGGCAATAATGGGTATGTCTTTAATTTTGTCCAATGATTTTATAATTCTACTTGCTTCCCTTCCATCCATTTCAGGCATTCTAAAATCCATCAGTATCAAATCAGGATGGTGTATTTCAGTCATTTTGACACCCTCCAAACCATTCTCTGCCTGAATAACCTCAATACCATGTTCCACTAAGTAATTATCAATCAACTTAATATTCAATATGTTATCATCAATTACCAGAACTTTAGCCGACTCAAAAATTACACTTTCATTCCAATCATGCACTTCTGTAACCTCAGACTCCTCATTTGTGATTCCTATATTGGGGAAAAGGACAGTAAAAGTACTCCCTTCCCCCTGTTTACTGGTAACTGAAATCTCACCCCCCATCAAAGTAACAAGTCTTTTTGTAATAGAAAGTCCTAAACCGGTACCTCCATAATGCCGGGTACTTCCTCCTCCGGATTGTTCAAAAGATTCAAAAATTTTATGCAAGTCTTTTTTGCTTATTCCTATCCCTGAATCTTTAATTTCTATAATTAGATCACATACATTTTCTTTTTTAGCCCTTTTTGTGGAAACAGATAAATTAACAAATCCGGCTTCGGTATACTTCACTGCATTACCCAACAAATTGATAAGTATTTGCCTTATTCTGATTTCATCAAGTATAAATTTCTCGGGTACTGTGTCTTCATAAAAAACCTTGTACTCTAGATTCTTTTGAGAAATCTGGGCATTGAATATTCCTGAAACCTCATCAAACAATGTTTTTAAATTCACATTATCCCAATATAATTCCAGTTTACCAGCCTCAATTTTTGACAAATCGAGTAAATCATTAATTAATGACATCAATGTTTTCCCGCTTCCTAAAATGGTCTTGTGGTAACTTACTTTTTGAGGATCCTCTTCTTTGTTTAGCAGTATCTCAGTAAACCCTAAAATTGCATTCATAGGGGTACGAATTTCATGACTTATATTGGCTAAAAATTCAGATTTCGAACGGTTGGCGTCTTCTGCCTCTTCTTTGGCCTTCTTTAATGCCCTTTCTGATAGTTTTCTTTCCGTAATATCCTGAACGGTTCCAATACCATATACAAAGTTCTTATCCTCATCAAAATCAAGTACCGCCCTTTCCTTTACCCACTTAATTTTTCCTTTTACAATTATTCGATGTTCTATTTCATAATGATCTCCCTGTAATGCCCTTTGCCAGGCTTCATCAACAAACTTAGCGTCTTCCGGATGTATATAAGATAAGAAATCTTCATATGTAAGTATATCAGTTTCGGGCACTTCAAATATTTTAAATGCCTCTTTGGACCAGATTAACTTGTTCTTAACTACATCTAAATTCCAGCTACCTGTACTTGAAACAGCTTGAGCACGGTTCAACGATCTTTCACTTTCAATCAAAGCCTGTTCGGCTAATTTCTGTGGGTTTATATTTGTAATTGAACCAACAAAAAGTAAGGGATTTCCATTTTTATCTACTTTCCCCTGACCAGTTGTTTTTACCCAAATATAACTTCCGTTTTTATGTTTTCTCCTATAATCAACTTCATAGGGCTCTCCTCTTTTAAAATGTGCATCCGAAGCTTTTTGGATATATTGAAGGTCTTCCGGATGTATAAAACTATCCCAGTTCTCAATCGTAATCGGAAAAGGTTCATCAGGCTTAAACCCAACAATTTCTTTATATCTGTTTGAATAAAATATGCTGCCTTTTTCAAAATTAACTTCATATACCCCAACATCAGCACTATTAATTACAGTATTAAGCCTTTCCTCACTAGCTATAAGGGCTGCCGATGCCGCTCTCTTCTCCGTTATATTCCTTGCACTATATAATAAATGGCTTACTCTATTATCTTCGAAAATAGGAAATATACTCGCCTCAAGATAAAAATCGATTCCCTTATAATCAAAATTATATTCATATTCTACAGTGTTTTTGGTTCTTAATACTTCTTCATAATAATGCGCTTCAAAATCCTTTACTTTAAGAATATCTAATAATTCCTTTCTCTCCTTGCCAATCAACTCCTCCTTGGTATCCAATCCATGCAATATTTTGAAACCATTAAAACCAGAATCATTTACAGCTTCCACAATAAGCCGATTCTTATCTGCTACTTTCATAAGAATCAATGTATCTTGCACGGTATTGAAAATAGCAGATAAGTGCTGCTCATTAATTTGTAGTTTGTGCTCCCAATTTATACGCTCAGTAATATCCTGAATCACAACAAATCCTCCTTCAATTTCTTTCTCGTCATTTTTAATAGGAATAGCCGAATGGCTTACATACTTCTTCTTTTTGTCAAAAGCCTGAATTAACAATAATTTGTTAAGCTCTGTTTCTCCCTGTGAAAGAGCCTTAAACATCCCCCAATCTTCCGTTTTCAACTCAACTCCTGTTTCCGGATACCAGGCTAAATATTTTTCATAATCTTCCTTAGATCCTGTTTTTTCAACGAAACCACCAGCCCAAATCTTTTTCCCTTCTTTGTTACTCAACCAAATATGCCCCTCCTTATTGGCAATAAATACACCTACCGGTAGGTTATCAAGCACCATCCTAAACAACTTTTCATTCTCTTTCTGCA
>JAOUKG010000385.1 GCA_029882725.1 Cyclobacteriaceae bacterium | reverse complement strand
TGTTTCAGAAAGACTCTCGTAATAATCGTGGGCCTTTTCCACAATCCGTTCTGTATAATCCAGGGCTGCATCGGGCCGGCGTAATTGATATATATCAAAAGCAGCAACTGCAATATGATTATACCGCAAAGCACAACTGCCATCCGCCACTTTATATGTCAAATCAGTTCGGGTCCAGTCTAATACCGGCATAAAATTATAACACACTATATATATACCTGCCTTTGAAAGGTTTTCAAGGGAAATACAATAGTTTTCAATCATTTTATCCCGATCCTCACGACCTATTTTTATGGATTCGTGAATGTTCAGACTTTCAACAACCACCCATTTCAAGCCTGTGGAAGATTGATCTTCTTCATTTCCTTCAATGAAGTTTTTTCGATCTTCTATTTCATATAAAGGCCATATTTCACCGACAGGAATCTGGTGAAGCGCATTGACAATACCAGTAGCTCCTGCTTGCCTGATGTCGGAAAGTGAAACGGGATCATTGGGCCCGTACCATCTCATTGTTTGTGTTAGTTCCATAAATTATACTCCTGTAAATGCACTAAATCCCCCATCAACAGGTATTATTACCCCCGTTACAAATTTTGCAGCATCGCTACATAAAAAATGAATTGCGCCATTCAACTCATCGGCTTCTCCAAATCGTTTGTAGGGAGTGTTTCTTAAGATGGCTTCGCCTCTGGAAGTGGGTGTTCCATCTTCATTGAGTAAAAGTTTCTTATTTTGCTTTCCAATAAAAAAACCGGGTGAAATTGCATTTACCCGAACTCCTTCACCGTGTTTCAAAGCCATTTCAACAGCCATCCAGCGTGTGAAATTAGTAATTGCAGCTTTGGAAGCTGAATATCCCGCAACCCGGGTAATCGTCCTGTCAACAGTCATGCTTGAATAATTGACTATTGAACCCTTGCCTTGCTCTGCCATGACCTTTCCAAAAACCAAGGAAGGAATTATAGAACCATTCAGATTTAGCTTTGTCACCGTATCAAAATCTTCCATGTTCATATCGAACAAGGACTGATCGGGTTGAACTACTGCACCGGCAACATTTCCACCAGCGGCATTGAGAAGAATATCTATACTTCCAAATTTCTTCAGCGTTTCATCTCGTACAGCCTCCAGTTCTTCTTTGTTCAATACATCGCAGCTTACAGCAAAGGCATCCCCGCCCACTTCTTTAATTTTTTCAACCGTTTCTTCAAGACTCGATAGCGTTCGTCCTAAGACTACCACCTTAACTCCGGCTCTTGCCAAACTTATAGCTGCCGACCTTCCCAATGCACCTCCTGCTCCCGTTACAATAGCCGTGCGATTACTTAAATTGAATGGATTATACATAATTTCTATTATTTTACATTAAGGTATGAATATATATAAAAAGATCATTTCGGGTAAATTATATTTTGTGATAGGTAAAATACTGTTTTTAGGTGTGGGTATTATTATGGGGCAACCGTGAATTGAATTATTGTAATATATGGTATTATCCGCAGGGGGCAACCGTGTTGGTAACAATAAAAAAAGGGGCGACCGTGTTGATAACCGTAAAAAGGGGCGACCGTGTTGATAACCGTAAAAAGGGGCGACCGTGAAGGTCGCCCCTACGTCATATATTTGTATATTGCGCACCGAAAATTTTAAATGAATAAATAATGAGACATGTTTTGGTGGTGATGGCTATGTTCATCCTATTTTCTTGTTCCAACGAACGCAATATCAAAAAACTTTTAATCATTGGTAAACACCAGGGAAATACCGATTTGATCATTTCTTCTGCCTACGATCAAACGGATACTACCTCCTCTTTTTCCATTTTGGAGAGTGATTCCCTGAAAAATTACAGTACCATTGCCATGTTGGATGCCAACCTCATGGGAGTTACCCCTCGCCAACAAACTGGCCTACAAAGGTATATGGAAGCCTCAGGATCTCTGGTGGTTTCTCATACACCCATCAATACCTACCAGTGGCCCTGGTTACATGCCTTGCAATCACGGGAAGAAACTTCAGGACATTACGGTGGGGGTAGTTATGCCTTTCTGGAAACTCTGGAAGAAAGTCATGCCGTTTTGTTAATTGGTGAAAACACCTGGCAGGCCAATCATATCACCACGGAAATGGCTCCCGATGAAAATCGTTTCATTATCAAGGAACTCAATAACGATCTTTACGAACCCATGGAAATCGAAATCCTCCCCGACAACCGGGTGATGATTATGGAACGCAGAGGTAAAATTAAACTCTACAACCCCGCAACTAATTCCACTAAGGTAATTGCCAATTTCGACGTTTGTATAGAAGGAAATTATGAAGATGGCCTGCTTGGCATGGCTTTAGATCCTGATTTCGAAAACAACCGCAATGTATTTATTTACTACTCTCCTCCTTGCGAAAACACCAACCAGTTGCTCTCCAGGTTCAAAATGTCGATAATGGATACCCTTATTATGGCTTCTGAAAAAGTGGTTATGGAAGTGAAAGTGCAAAGGGAAACCTGCTGCCACAGTGGGGGGGAGGTTATGTTTGACCACGAAGGCTACCTCTGGCTTTCCACAGGCGACAATACCAGCTCGAAAGAATCTGATGGCTACACTCCCATCGATGAACGACCAGGACGATTTCCCTTTGACGCTCAAAAATCGAGTGGAAATACACACGATTTACGAGGAAAGATCCTGAAAATAAAAGTCCACCCCGATGGTAGTTATACCATCCCCGAAGGCAACCTATTCCCTCCCGATGGAAGCAAGGGTCGCCCGGAAATATATGTAATGGGAGCCCGAAACCCTTTCCGGTTTACCGTAGATCCTAAAACAGGTTATTTATACTGGGGAGATGTGGGCCCCGATGCCGGTAAAGATAGTAGATACGGTTCCGAGAGTTACGACGAATGGAACCAGGCACGTACCCCGGGTTATTACGGATGGCCGTATTTCATGGGTAATAATATCACATTTCCCGACAGAAATTTTACCACAGATGAAGTGGGTGAGCACTTCAACCCTGAACACCCCATCAACGACAGTCCAAACAATACAGGTAGCCGGGAACTTCCCCCTGCCCGACCTGCCATGGTGTATTATCCTTACGGGGAATCCAAAGAGTTTCCGATGCTCGGTACTGGTTCTCGAAGTGCCATGGGTGGTCCGTTTTATTATGCTCCTAATGTAAAAAGCGAAGTGGCATTTCCCGATTATTTCACCGGTAAAATGTTCATTTTCGAATGGGCAAGAAGTTGGGTAAAAGTGATGAGTTTCGATGAAGATGCCAATTTGGTTAAAATTGAGCCTTTTTTAGATAATTACCAGTTTTCAAAGCCTATCGATGTTGAATTTGGACCTGATGGCGCCATGTATGTGGTAGATTATGGGGCCAATTATTTCTCCAATAACGAAGATGCTCGTTTAATAAAAATTGAATACCGAAAAGAAAACATCCCTCCAACAGCCGTTATTACCACAGAGGAAAACACAGGTGGAGCTCCCTTTACGGCTGAATTCAAGGCTGAAAACAGTTTTGACCTCGACAGAAACGATGTTATTTCCTACCAGTGGTTTATAAAAGGAGAAAAAGAACCCTTCTCTCACGATTCTGTAGCTACTTATACTTTTGAAAAAACAGGAAACCATACAGTCGTACTCGAAGCTATTGACAAAAATGGGGGCAAGGGCAATGCTCAACAACTCATCAGGGTAGGTAATAGTCGACCTGAAGTATCTATACAAGTGGATGGAAACAAGACTTTCTATTTTGCGAAAGACCAGAAACTATCCTATCAGGTTTCTGTAACAGATGCCGAAGATGGCACTACGGAAAATGAATCCATTCCAGCTGCTTCGGTAAATATTCAGTTCAATTACATGAAACAAGGCCTCGATATGGCCAATATCGGTCCTGAGATGTTTGAAGGGGCTTCTATTCAATATGTTAAAGGTAAAAACCTGATAGACGGAAGTGATTGTAAAAGCTGCCACGATCTGACTAAAAAATCAATTGGACCTTCTTACATGGCTGTTGCCGAAAAATACAAAGGCCGTTACGTTGCTG
>JAOUKG010000384.1 GCA_029882725.1 Cyclobacteriaceae bacterium | reverse complement strand
GATAGGGGTTCCAGGCTATGGAACCCTTAACATTAACGGCCTGGCTAACCAGGATGTGGTCGATGAGAACATTAAAGTTATCTCCTGTCAGCCTGTCTTTGTAACGGCTCGTTGATGGCTCCCACCCGTACTTTTTCAGTTTCGGCTTTGAAAGTACATGTTTAAGGGCTTTTTCAGGCTCCCAGATGTCGCCGAGAAGTATCTCAACAGCGCTTCGCATGTGTCGACGCTCATAGTAATCCATTCCCGCTCCATCATTTATGTCTCCCATCACGAAAACAGGCAGGTCAATTTTATTGTCCAGCCACTGGTCGCAACGCTCCCTGATCGAAATGCATTCTGCATACAGTTTTTTCCTGTTTCGCTCCGAAAGCTGTTCAAAACGGGCCATGTCAACCATATCGAAAATGCCTTTCGATTTTGTGTGAGCCACAATGACCCGACCTATCTCGTTGCCATTAGCAGCATCTTCAATGGAAAGTTCCAGGGGAGGTCTGTAGTGTTTGTACTGTTCCTTTACCAGCGTGTCCGTTGTATCCACGAGAAAAGGATCATTAAAGGGATGTTTTGAGTCCCGGTTTTCTGGCTTGTGTTTTAGTGTTACTTTATCGCTTTTATAAAGGGCACAGAGTTCCTGCTGCCCGCCTGAAGGAAAACCATGAACACCTTTATAGGTAGCACCAAGACCATGATAGGCCGCCCATGCTTCAACCTGGGCTGCTGCGGACTTTGTGCCACTTACTGTTGTATCTGGCCCTTCAACGATACCGATAATATCCGGATTTATTTCCCTGACCACATTAGCCAGCATTGTACTCCGTTCGCCTTCCTCACCGGTTGTTATGACTGTGCCATCGGCGTTAAATAGCCGTTTCATCCATTCAACGTTATAGACTGCAATCGTCAAATTCATATCTTACCCAATTTTTGTTTAAAATTATTTTCCTTTATGCATTCTTCAGCGCCTTCCACATGGCTGCTTCGGTATTAGGCCCCCAGATCCCGTCGGGTTCGAGGTGGTGTTCCGTCTGAAAGCGGACGAGGGCGCCTTTGGATCCGGGGCCCCATTTGCCATCGACTTCCATGGCGTAGTAGCCCAGGTCTTTCAATGCCTGTTGCCTGCCCGTCACGGTGCTGAAATCATACACCAGCTTTTCCCTGTTGGATCGTATGGCGTCTATCATTACCTGGAGTGTATCGCCGGGACAGGCCGGTTTGCCAAAGTGATAGTGTCCGTAGAGATCGTCGGAGTCCCAGTCCCATTCAGTCTTGCACACCTGCCACAATACCATGCCTGAGAGCAATTGCTTATCATTGGGCTCTCCGGCCTTGGGATCAGTCACTTTTTCGCCTTTAAACATCCCTTCAAACATTACCGATATAAACTCGGCGTTCTCATCCCCGGCCCGGCCCTTATACCCCTGGGACCAGGTGGCCTTGTCCAGGTCGTTGCAGAGCACAATCTGCCCATCACGGCGGATGGCCCAGGAGTAGGAAATACTTTCCACGCCCCCATCGTGGAGGTGCGAGCTAGGCCCGGTATGGTACCTGGCCACGCCTTCCACCGATCCCCAGCCCAGCTCCTGGTGCATGACCAGACCCTGGAGTTTTTCTACATTGCGGGTCTTCCACTTCGCACCATTGTTGTTGGTTGCCAAATGGCCGCGGCCGTCGTGTGGTTCTGGAATGCCGAGAGTCTTTGAGGCTTTGGTAAGGGATTTTAGGAGGGTTTGTTCCATGGGTTTGTTTTTGGTTATGATGTTAGTAGTTGTCTATTTTCAATTACTGTATAGTAATATATATTAGAATATATGTGGTTATATTATGTTTATTTTATCCCTCTCCTTCCCGTATAAGAAGTTATTGCTCATCATATGCACCCTATACTTGCACTAAAGAACTCGCTATCAGAGCGAGTCAATTTCTTGTCGAGAGCGGATAAAACTTCTGGGTTTATCTTTAGCTAAATGTAAAAATCCCAAATTCAACAAATTATTGGTTGGGCTTTTTTACTGGCGATTGCTTATTTAACTCAGTTATAAAAGAATCACTAATTTCCGCTTTCTTGTTATCCGGGGTGCCTTTATTATTTAAAGGGCCTGTAATTGGATATCTATTCCTAAAATTTTTTATAGCTACCAATGATGATCTACTTCCAATCTGACCATCAATTGTACCTGTATAAATACTTAACTTCCTTAATTGAGATTGTATTCTACGGTTACGCACCTCATCACTTGAAATACTCATATACGGACAAGCCAAATAATCCTTAACAACCCAGCAGCTAGAAACATAGGTATTATTAAGAAATTTGCAATTATTTACTCCATTATATGAACTATTATAATGTGCTCTGCATGGAAATAAAAATGGCAAATTATCCCCAGGAATTACATGGCTATTTATTTTATCAATTATATTTTCATTTTGCTCATTTTTCCAATTTACAAGGTATTCAAATCTTTTAATATTAGGACGGCGGTTATTTTTTTTATCATTAGAATCCCAGTAAAAAGTAGGAATATTTAAATACAAATGTAAATGACTTGGGTACTTAGTCGCATCAAACCCTGTCCTTCCTCCTGTCCCTAGAATTTGACCACTTTTTAAGATCGTTTGTGTCGTTATCTCTTTAAAATTTCCATCTGATATTTCTTCTTTTGCAAAATCATGTAGATGCAAGTACTCCCAAGCACAGGAACTGTCATTTTCTTCTATAATAGAATGAATAATTAACTTATTGCCTGCTCCATGATTTATATTGTCTTCGAGTTTGCTTTGAATCTTACCACCCTTAATCGTAAAAATGGGTTCTTCATTTTTTACCGCTATATCACAACCCAAATGGTATCCAGAAGGTGCAATTCTTTTACTTCTACTTGCATAGAATTGACCATAATCTTTTGTATTGTAATATGTTGAAAGATACATATGCTTATATTTGTTGTTTTGCACCATTAAATCTTGTGAAAGATCGCCATTTTTAATCTTTCCATCTTTATCTTTCTTTACCTCTTCATAACTGCTCCAAACCGGCTGGCACCAGCGTAGGGCAAAGAGTACGTATTCTGGCTTTCCGTTTCGATAAAATTTTGAAAAACATTTCGATTTTTTATGTAATGATTCATAGTCGGTATAACCTGTTCGAGGGGGAACATCAATAATCTCAGCCCCTTTAAAGGCAGTATCTTTAATAATATCATAAGTCTTGCCATCCCTAACTTTTGTTCCTGATTGTTTAATATCCCAAAAGTAATCTTCCGTGGTTTGCTTCTTATTATTCCTAACATACCTATCTTGGTTCCATACGATATCAAAACCTGTAGGTTTAATTTTGTTAATTATTTTCTTATATTTTTTACTATCAATATTGAATAATTTAGAAAAGTCAAAGTCTGTTTCACGTGAAATACCTTGTTCTTTGTTGGCTGTAGCTTCCATTGCTAGGGGGTATTCAAACAAGGATATTCTTAAACGGCACCCCTTCAATGTCTTACCAACATCAACAGGTATAAATAACATTCCCAGTTTATTTGTTATTAAAGGGCTTCTGGTCTCTTCCAACTTTTTTCCCATGTCAGCATCCTTCACCCAATCTGAATCTTTTGCTTTGGGTAGATTACGTTTCAACCAGCTTCTAAATAATTGTTTGTCTGCCTCTTCCCAACTCACCCTAACAGTATGGTTTTTATTAGGATTTCTTCTGAAATTATACTGAGCATTGGATAGCAGATATTTGGTGCGGACAATAACGTGTGAATTATATTCTTTTATAATCCCTTCAAGCACAGGAAAATGGATATCTTCTTTTGGTTGAGGGTATTGCTTTTCAAGCTTTATTTTTTCAAAATCATAATTCCCATTGCCAATTTTTACTTTACATACTACTTTTTCTTTACTTCCTTCATTATTTACTGACTTTAAAATCCGCTCATTCAAATAGGCATTGTATGCACCAACTCCATCATCGCCCCATTTTTCTCCCGGTGTCGGAAAGCGTTTACTTACATAATACCCCAAGTGTTTAAGCGCCCATTGTGCAGCATGCGCATGACCAT
>JAOUKG010000383.1 GCA_029882725.1 Cyclobacteriaceae bacterium | reverse complement strand
ATCCACTAAATTATTATATGAAACCTCTTTACCTGAGAGTATTTCAAATACTTCATTTAAATTACCGTAATATACACCTTTTTGATGTGGGTTCTCCCCATATCTTAGCACATTATTATTTTGAATGCTTAACTTAAATGATTCTGATTCCTTATCCTTATTGAAATAATTGAAAATCATGGAATCATAGTGCGAACTCATATCGAATGCATTCAATGCAAATACCTTCCTTTGCTCCATGGAGGTCGCACAATTTTGCTCTTGAAGTACTTCTACTACCTTTCCGTATAAATTCCTCGAGGATACTATCAATACATCCTTATAATTTTTAGCTGCAGCTCTAATTAATGAAATTCCACCAATGTCTATTTTTTCAATAATGTCTTCATGAGATGCGCCTGAAGTAACAGTGTCTTCAAACGGATACAAATCCACTACAACCATATCAATAGACGGGATTTTATGTTCAACTTTCTCATTCAGGTCATTTTCATTTTCCCTTCGGTATAATATACCTCCAAATACAGAAGGATGAAGGGTTTTTACTCTTCCTCCAAATATAGATGGATATTCAGTTATATTCTCAACAGCTTCTACCTGATACCCTTTTTCCTCGATAAACGATTGCGTTCCTCCGGTACTATATAATTTGACATCATTTTCGCTCAATATTTTAAGCAGTGGCTCTAAACCTTCCTTATTATATACTGAAATTAATGCAGATTCAATCTTCCTCATGATAAACTAAATTTTAAGCTGCAAAGCTATTAAATTTTATTTCGTTTTACAGCTAAATCTTCAATTACCCTGGGATAATATTGATGTTCCAAAACCAAAACCTTAGCTGCAATTTCCAAGGGTGTATCTGAAGAAGCTAATTCACACTGTTTTTGAAAAATAATTTCCCCTCTATCATACTCCTTATTCACATAATGTATAGTAATACCCGAAAAGTTCTCATTATTCTCTTTCACTGCTTCATGAACATATTTTCCATACATTCCGGCTCCACCATATTTCGGTAGCAATGCGGGGTGTATATTTATTATATCATACTTTCTTCCCAACATTTGTGCGGGAACAAGCCACAGAAAACCCGCCAAAACAACTATATCAATGTTCTTTTCCTCTAAAAAATCAGCAACTTTAGTGGAATTATAAAAATCGTTCCTATCAAACACTAAAACCTCCGTATTACGCTGTTTTGCACGTTCTATTACACCAGCTTTGGGATTATTTGTTAAAACTGCCACTATTTTAACCACGGGATGCCCCTTAAAATGGTCCATTATCTTCCCTGCATTAGACCCCGATCCCGAGGCAAAAATCACAATATTTACCATTCCATACTTGAATTAAAAACCATACTTATTACACCCGCAACTATTATTCCTTTACAAAATACACTCAATTGATGAAAGTGTTTGGTTTTATCTGCTCTATACAAGAATACAGACAATATAATTTCCAATACAATAATAATGAACAGGTAAAACTGCTTTTGATAAGACATTAATGGCATATTTACTATCACTAAAGTTGCCGAAAATGCCACCATCAATAAAAGTATAAATATTTTCGTTTTCCTTACCCCCCAAAGTACAGGAAGAGTCCTGCAGCCAAACCTTTCATCACCAAACCGATCTTCAATATCCTTAATAATTTCACGTATTAATGTGAAAAAGAAAGCAAAACCTGAATATACATACAATGACCAGGGGTAAGCATCAAAAAATATCCCTACAACAAATACACATAAACCTGTGAGAATCCCCACCGTAAGGTTTCCCCAAAAGGGTAACCTTTTAAAGGTATTAGAGTACAACCATAAAAAAAAAGAAGTGGCCAAATGAATAAAAAAAATACTCCATGATAGCCAAACCCCCATTAACAGGGCGCAACCAGTAAGAAATATATGAAGAAACATAGCCGTTCTTCTTTTCATCAACCTTCCTACTACTACTCTATCCGGTTTATTGATATAATCGATTTTAACATCATAATAATCATTGATTACATACCCTGCCGCGGCAATAAACCCCGTGGAAACAACCAATACCAAAAACCTGAGGGAAAAAATCTCTTCAATAGATTTATTTAATAAAAATAAAGCCGTCATTATTTGAGTTAGGGTCATTATTACCAGATTTCCGGTTCTGGTAAGTTTAAGAAAACCCCTTACAGTAAATAATGGCGGATTTATAGTCATGCCTGCAATTTATGCAGGATTAGAATACTATAAAAGCAAGTTTAATGAAAGCAAAAAGTTTCTTCCTGCCTGTGGGTAATAATAGTTTTCCCGAATTTCTATTCCTCCTCCTGAATACCCAAAAGTATATCCGTTTGCCTCATACATTTCATTGAATATATTATTCAAAAGCAGCCCTGCCTTTATTGATTTCATAAACTTTGGATAAAATGAATATTGCAACCTCAGGTTATTTAAAAAATACCCATCTATTGATCTTAAATCGTTTTGTGTATTATCCAGATATTGACTGCCAACATATTTTGAAATGAAGGCAAAATCAACTTTTTCATTGGGGTGATAACTTATTACTGAAGATGAAATTACTTTTGGTGAAAATGATAAATCCACCGTTTCGTAATTATTTTCTATGATATTATACTCATCCCAGGCTACTCCATAATCATACAACACTTCCGTGTAATTTTTGATTTTATTTCTACTAAAGGTGGCATTCACATTCCAACTGAATTGATCATTCAAAGCAATGGCACCTCCAAACTCAACCCCTGCTCTATAACTTTTATCTACATTTTCACGCAAGGGCGATCCAACATCGTTAAGTGCACCCGTCAGTACAAGCTGATTTCGGTAATTCATGTGGTAGAGGTTCACAAAAAAAGTATGCTTTCCCACGGGGTATTCAATTCCTGCTTCTAAATTGTCCAATTGCTCTGATAAGGGCTTTTTACCACCTGCATTGTCAATAAAATCTGAACGGACAGGCTCACGATTTGCTCTGGCAAATGACAAATAAACCCTCCCCCCCTCTTCCGGGAAATAACTTATACCTGCTTTTGGATTAAAAAACAGAAATTGCTCATCTACATTTATCTGAACAGGAACATAATTTATTCTATCATGATCCGGGCCTATTGCTGAATACTGTATATTTCGCACCTGCATATCAGCATAAACGCCTATATGATCTGAAATAGAGTAATTAAACTTCACGTAAGTGTTAAAATCCGCTTTTGAAGTAGCATTGTCATAATACTTATAATCCTTAGATATGTTAGGTGCATATTGCGACCAGATTACTTCCCCGAAATGATCTCCTGAATAACGGTTAAAAGCGCCTCCCCAAGTTATATTTCCTGATTTTATATCTTTTTCGAAAGAAAAAGTGGTTCCATAAAAATGATTATCAAGCCACCTCCTTCTAATAAGGTTACTTGTGAAAATTGTTCCGGTAGGTGTATCTACAGGGTCTATATCATAAAAAGCGAGATCGTCGTTCTCCCTGAACTGCTCATAATATCCCCTTCCATACGTATAATGGAGTGCCGCATTCAAACGGGTTGTTGAATTGAATTTATGTGAAACATGAAGTTGATAATGATCTTGTTGATAATGATCTACTTCATTTTCGTATTGATAATAATTAAAAGTTCGTCCTGAATTAAGCAGGTTTTGCCTTTGAATATCAGAGTACCAATTCATATCGGCCACAAAATTCATTCCGTCTACATCGTCATTCAAACGGGCCTCAGGGGTTCCCCACCAAGATTGATAAGTTTCCTCTAGCCCACCAAATAAAAAGAACTTCATTTGGGTTTTCTTTCCAAAATATCCACTCTCCAAATAATAGGACTTTAAATCGGAATTCGACCTGTCAATATAGCCATCGGAGCTAATTGCAGAGAGCCTTCCACTCATATACCATGAATTATCGATAAGACCAGAACCAAACTGAACAGTATTTTTTAGTGTATTGAAAGAACCTGCAGCTGCCGACCAGGAGGCAAAGGGTTTCTCAGAAAACTGGCTGGTTTGCAAGTTGAGGTTGGCACCAAAAGCCGCAGCACCGTTTG
>JAOUKG010000382.1 GCA_029882725.1 Cyclobacteriaceae bacterium | reverse complement strand
AAAGCAATGGCACAACTGTATTTGTCGTGTATGGCGCTACCCAATTCAATTTTTGGATGGTCCTTTACTTTCAAACACCAATAATTTTTTAGATAGCGCAGACGATCCTCTTTTAATTTAGAACCTATTGCTTGTTGAAAATTTACGGCATGGCCAATTGCCTGTTCAGGAGCAAAAGATCGGGTGCCCAGCATTTCAAATTTTCGAATATCTGCACTTTGTGGTTCATGATGCGGAATCAGAGGATAAGTATCAGCTATTAATTCTTTTCTCATATAGAGCATACCCGTTCCAAACGGTGCACACAACCATTTATGCAAGCTTGTTCCAAAATAATCGCATCCCATTTCTTCCAGATTGAAAACAATATGGGCAAAAGTATGAGCCCCGTCTACTACCGTTCTAATATTCCTTTTTCTGGCTTCTGCACAAAGTTCTTTTACAGGAAGGATCTGACCATTCCAATTAATCATGTGCGTAATGTGCCACACCCTGGTCTTTTTAGTAGTAGCCCCAATATAGGCATCAATGATTTTCTGTGGATTTTCCTGAGGCATTTCCAGGTTGATCCATTCTATTTTTATTTCCTCACGACGTTCTCGTTGTTTCCAGGCATTAATCATATTGGGGTAGTCTTGTTTGGTGGCCACCACCTCGTCGCCTTTTTGCAAAGGCATACCAAAAATTACTGTATCAAGAGCTTCTGTGGCATTACGATTAACGGCCAATGTTTCAGGGCTTGAGCCTGTAAGTTCGGAAAGTTTTAACCGAATAGCTTCCCGGGCTTCATCAACAATTCTCCACATATAATAACTTGGTCCCTCATTGCTCAAATGGTAATACCTGTCTACAGCATCCTGAACAATCTTGGGCTGAGGACTTACCCCCCCATTATTCAAATTGATAAAATTGGGAGAAACAGTATAAGCCTGATGGATTTGATTCCAAAAATCTTCATCATGAATGGCTTCTTCTGGGTTGAGTTTTTGAAGGTTTAGCAATGCATCGGAAATACCATTTACCTTATTTTTATGAGTAAAAGAACTCAGGCCAAAGGCTCCGGCCAAAGAGGCTGCCGAAGAAAAGAAACTTCTTCTGGATATCATTAGATGGTTTTTGGGTTATTAAATTTTTTCTAAAATAATTACAATTTAAAAATATAAATGGAAAAATCTACTTTTATGCACTGATACTGAATTGACGTTTGCATAATTGATAATTTTGTTGTCTAATGTGAGGCTAAAAAAATAAACGTTTATTTTCTGGATTTCGAACTTGGAAACTTGGTGTTATTGAGATTGTTTTTTAGGGAAATAGCATTGTCCCCTCCCCGGTGTAAATTACAAAAAATCATCCTTAATAGTTGTAAAATAAACGGTTAATAGCCGTTTAAATGAACAGACAGTTGTAAATGCAAACTATTTGTTTGAAATCGCTGATTTATTGCCAATTGATTGATCCTACTGAAAAACTAATGCATTGTGAGACTTAACATTCCTTCTCTAATGCGGCGGGATGAAATATTTTTAGTCTATCAGGGTAAATCCTTATCTCGTTTGGGACGGTATTTTTTAGGCGTTACGGCAGTAAAGTCTATTAAATCATCTTGCGTTTCCCCAACAATGGCCTTAATACTGTCTTGTCAAAAAACAGCATGGCCAGTATAAATGCAAGAAACAAAATGCCATTAAAAATTACGTTTAAATTGATGGAATCAATAAATAAATTAGTTGTATTTATGTTTCGGTTCATCAAATCAATTTGTTGGGGAATTTCTACTACTTGTGCGGAGGAACTACTCAAAGATACCGAAGTAATAACCAGACAAATAAATATTCCAAATACTATCAATAGATTATGCCAGTTAAATGAAGTTATGGGTCCGGTTTTTTCCAGATTGCTCATTACCTGAGCAGTAAACTTGGCACTAGGCTCCAATTTTTGGATATCATATAATAAATCATGAACCTCTTTCAACGACTTATACTCTCTCATCATTTCCTTGTCAGATTCAATGGATTCCCAAATTTTTATAGCCTCTGCCTCAGATAAGGTTCCATCAATAAAATCCTGTATACTATCTTTTTTATTTGTTTTCATTGCTTTTCCTTCTTGTTTTTATCTAGTGTTACCTACAATGTCAGACTTTCTTCTTTTAAGATTCTATGTAAAGCCCCTGCCATTTTTTTTCGTGCGCGGTGAAGCTTTATTTTTACATTATTTGAACTTAAGGACATAATTTCAGAGATCTCTGCCAGGTTCATCTCTTGTAAATAAAACAAGGAAATTATGGCACTGTCTTGTTCTGGTAAATTGTTCAAAGCCAAATCTATATACTTTTTTCTGTCCTTTATTTCCATATTGTCAGATTTTCTCTGAACAGGAACATCGAATTTATGGATTTCAAACGACTCGGTTTTTTTACGTTTTCTGGTTTGATTTATCGATTCGTTATAAACTATTCTGTATAACCAACTCGAAAATTTTGATTCCTTTTTATAATGCTTCAAATGCTGAAAAGCCTTTATAAATGCCTCTTGTGTAGCTTCTTCTGCCTCTTCCCTGTTTTTTAAAACACGTACAGCCAGAGAAAAAGCAAAACCCTTATACCTATTTACCAAAATGGCATAGTCTTCTTTTTTACCGGAAATAATACTTTCAATGAGTGTATTTTCTTCAGCTAAATTATTCACGACCCTATGACGTTTTGCAACAAGGCTTGGTTACATTATCATTTATACTTTTTCAAATAAATTCTCTTTGGCGAAATCCAGATTTAACCAAGTTATATAAAATTGAATAAAATCTTTTCCTAATAAAAATAATTCGTCTTTTAATGTAACCTGAAAGTATTCTGGTGCGTCACAGGGGAAATAAATAAATAAAATCATGGATGAAAAAATTATTGCAGTATTTGGGGCTATGGTTATAGTGCCTTCTTTAATAGCCTATACTATAATTCAACTCAGAAAATTTTCAAATCAAGAAAGAATGAAAATGCTTGAATCAGGTGTTGATCCTGCCTTATTTAACGTAAAAGGTGTTACCGGAAAATTTAATACATTAAGAATTGCCTTGTTATTAATAGGGGTAGGAATGGGTATATTTTTAGGGAATTTATTAGACTATGCATTTAATATGCATGAAGTAGGTTATTTTAGTATGTTGTTTTTATGCGGAGGTGCAGGTTTAGCAGTTGCCTACATCATCGAAAATAAAAAAGAATCCTTGTAGAAGCACGATGCCTCATCTTGACAGATGATCCTCCGTGCCTTGACAGATGATGCCTCGTGTCTCCACGATGTACTTTCGTGTCCACACGGCGCATCATCTTAATCTTCTACATAGCGCATCATACTCCCCAGTCGTTGGTCAATACATCCCTGCCACAAAATCACCATATCCATTGAATTTCAAGGTTTTACGTGGTTCACCATCCGGGATCATTCTTTCAATTTGTTGTGACCACCGGGGGTGGGGCACAGCAGGATCAATATTGGAGATAAAGGGGTACTCTTTGGGTTGGAGTTTGTGCCAAAAGGTTTCAGGTTCCTTACGCACAAACTTCATTTTAATAATCGATTTGATGTTTTTATATCCGTATTTCCAGGGAACTACAAGTCTTATAGGAGCGCCATTTTGCTTGGGTAAGGGTTTTCCATAGATTCCTGTGGCCATAAAGGCCAATTCATTCATAGCCTCATCCATTCGTAGGCCTTCAAAATAAGGCCAGGGATACCATTCAAGATTTTTCACCCCCGGCATTTCTTCAGGGTTTGAATAGGTTTCCATACTAATATGGGTAGCTTTTTCATTGGGCTTAAGAAATGTTATTAGTTTGGAAAGTGGAAATCCGGTCCAGGGAACTGCCATTGACCACCTCTCTACGCACCTAAATCGATAGATTCTTTCCTCAAGGCCAAATTTTTGAATTAAATCACCCAGGTAATACGTGCCAGGGTTTTCGGTTAACCCGGAAACTTCAATTTTCCAATCCCTGTTATCAAAATTATCTACAAACTTGTAAGCATTGTAGATGTTCTGATCCGAAGGATCTATAAATTCA
>JAOUKG010000005.1 GCA_029882725.1 Cyclobacteriaceae bacterium | reverse complement strand
CCCTAACACGGCGTCCTCAATATCAGTAGCTTGAGGAGGAATTTTGCCCAGACTTTGTGAAATATCTTTTGTAACTTTTCGCAAAGATGACTTGGTGAACTCCATTTATACTAAGTAGGTTATAAGGTTGTTGGTTGTATCCCCAAACCTATCAATATTTTAACTGTATGACAAGTTTGATAAGCTTCACCATTTCCCTCGTGTTTATCAACATCAAAAACACACTTAAAGTGCCTAAAGCCTTAACTATATTTATTGTTTATCGTAAGTTTTCAACATAGTTTTCAACAACCGAAGTTAATAATTGTTGAAAACTTCCTGAGTTATCCACAATATAATACTTTATCCACATCGTTGTCCACACAAGCAGTGTATTCATGTAAATGAAACGACTTTTGCAAACAAATCGTATAAACCTTCGATATTTTTGCAGTAAGAGTTCAAATTCTTGCCTGTTATGCTTTTCTTTGCACTTACTAACAGATTTTATAACCCATGTCAAAGAAATACCACTTCATAGCCATTGGGGGCAGTGTAATGCACAGCCTGGCCACAGAACTTAAATCACTAGGTAATAGTATAACGGGTTCAGACGATGCCATTTATGGAAATTCCGAAGCTGTGTTAAAAAAAGCCGGACTCCTCCCCGAAGAACTGGGTTGGTTTCCTCAAAGAATTACAAAAGATCTTGATGCTGTTATTTTGGGTATGCACGCAAAAAAGGACAACCCTGAAATAGAAGCGGCTCATAAATTAGGTATCCCCGTTTATTCTTTTCCTGATTTTATATATGAACTCTCTAAAAACAAACAACGAATTGTAATTGGAGGAAGCCACGGTAAAACTTCTATTACAGGCATGATAGTCCATGTGTTAAATTACATGAAAAAACCGGTAGATTATTTGATAGGAGCTCCTGTAAAAGGCCTTCCCGGTCAGGTGAAAATCAGTGATGCCCCTGTTATCGTAATTGAAGGTGATGAATACTTGTCCAGCCCCGAAGACCCAACACCTAAGTTTTTGAAATATCACCATCATATTGGTGTGATTTCCGGAATTGACTGGGATCATGCCAATGTATTCCCTTCGGAGAAAGATTATTTGGAACAATTTTCCCATTTTGCCGATGCCACTCCGAAGGCGGGCTCTATTATATATTGTGAGGCCGATGCTGAAGCTAAAAAAATAGGCTCAGTGATACGGGAAGAAATCAACTCTATCCCCTATAGTTTACCTAAATACAAAATAAAAAATGAAATTACCCATATATATAGTGGACAAAATGAATATCCGGTAAAAGTATTTGGTGAACATAACCTTTTGAACATGGAAGCGGCAAAAGCCGTTCTGGATAAAATAGGAATCACTGAAGATGAGTTTTACGAAGCTATCCAATCCTTTGAAGGAGCAGGGAAACGACTGGATCTTATCTATTCTTCAAATAATTTAAAGGTCTATAACGATTTTGCTCACTCACCAAGTAAAGTTAAGGCCACTGTTGAAGCCGTTTCTGCTCAATTTCCGAAAAACCAATTGGTGGCTATTCTTGAATTACACACATTTAGTAGTTTAAATAAGGACTTTGTGAAGCGGTACAAAGGTACTCTTAAAAAAGCGGATAGAGCTATTATATTCTTTGATGCAAATCATAAATCTGTAGATAATATGATTTCAAAAGAAACCATCGAAACTGCTTTTAACCATCCTAAACTTTCGGTTACAACCGACGTTAATGAACTTTCTGAATTAATATCCACTATTTCAAAAGACCAAACTTCAATTCTCTTTATGAGTTCCGGGCAATTTGGTGGTCTTGAAATAACAAAACTATTTAACTAAAGTAAATGCATCTTAATCTAAAAAACCCACTTGTAATTTTTGACCTTGAAACAACAGGTACTAATGTTGTAAGTGACCGAATTGTAGAAATCTCTTTGTTGAAAATTTCTGTAAACAATTCTACGGAGACAAAAACCCTTCGAATAAACCCGGAAATGCCCATCCCTCTTGAATCCAGTATTATTCACGGCATCTACGATGCGGACATTGCCGATGCTCCAACCTGGAAACAGATGGCAAAATCGGTTTTTGACTTTATAAAAGGTGCTGATTTGGCGGGATTTAATGTAATTAAGTTTGACATCCCCTTACTGGCCGAGGAATTTTTAAGAGTTGATATCCCTTTCGATGTAAGTAAGAGAAAAGTAATAGATGCCCAGCGGATATTCCATCTTATGGAAAAGCGAACTTTGTCGGCTGCCTATAAATTTTATTGCAATAAAGACCTTAACAATGCTCACAGTGCAGAAGCCGATACTGTGGCTACTTATGAAGTATTGAAAAGCCAAATAGCTTTTTACGAAAATCAAAAAGTTGTGGATATTTCCGGAAAGGAAATTGGCCAGATCAAAAATGACATGGACATGCTTGATAGCATAACAAGAATGGACTCTGTGGATCTTGCCAACCGACTAACAAAGAACAACCAGGGACAAATTGTTTTTAATTTTGGAAAATACAAAGGTCAGGTAGTTACAGACGTTCTAAAAAAGGATGTGGGTTATTACGACTGGATGATGAAGGGTGACTTTGCTTTGGACACAAAAAGAAAATTGACGCAAATAAAATTAGACTCTCTAAAATAAATTGGAAACCCCCGAAAATTTTGATCCCAATGGTGTTGGTATAAAAGGCAGTCTTTTTGGATTGCCCTATACGGTAGATGATGCTGACCTTATTATACTTCCCGTTCCATGGGAAGTAACGGTTTCGTATAGCGCCGGTACTGCCGATGGCCCGGAAGCAATACTGGATGCTTCTTCCCAGGTGGATCTTTATATGAAAGGGTTAAAGGATGCATGGAAACTAAAGATGGCCATGATGCCAATAAATGAACCCCTTAAAAAAGAGAACCTAAAATATAGGGACCTCGCCTCTTCCTATATAAACTGGTTGGAAGAAGGCGGCGAAGCCGATGCAAACCATGTAAAAGTTATTCCTCAAACGATAAATGATATCTGTGAGAAATTAAATGTATATGTAAGTACAGTTGCATATGAATTACTGGCCAAGGGGAAAATTGTTGGACTTTTAGGCGGAGACCACAGCACACCCATAGGTTTGATCAGGGCCCTTTCAAAAATCTATCCCAATTTTGGGATATTACAAATTGATGCCCACGCAGACTTGAGAATCAATTATGAGGACTTTGTTTACAGTCATGCCTCCATCATGCATAATGCGCTAAAAGTTCCGCAGGTAGAAAAACTTGTACAAGTTGGCATCAGGGATATTTGCGATGCCGAAGTAAAATACATCGAAAACTACCCTGAAAGAATACATACTTTTTACGACCAGGATTTAAAAGAACACCTCTTTTCAGGTGGAACCTGGCAAGTACAGTGTGAAAAAATAATAGAATCTTTACCTGATTTAGTATATATTTCATTGGATATTGATGGATTGGAACCTTTCTTCTGTCCAAATACCGGTACGCCGGTACCAGGAGGCCTCAGTTTTGACCAGGTTACCTACTTAATTAAAATGTTGGCCCGTTCAGGTAAAAAAATAATAGGTTTTGATTTGAATGAAGTTTCTCCGGGTGAAGATGAATGGGATGCCAATGTAGGAGCCCGGTTATTGTACTTTTTATCATGCTGGACCGCTGCTACACATGGAAAATTAATGGCGTCCTCGTTGTAGAGACGTAGCATGCTGTAGAGACGTAGCATGCTACGTCTCTACAGCATGCTACGTCTCTAGCATATTACGTCTCTACAACCTATATTTGAAAATAATCAAAATTGAAACCTGTGGATATCGGACTATTTTTAGAACAACTTTTTAAAGATTACAGTAGTTTTATTTGGGGTACACCTCTTCTTATTCTACTTATGGGGGGCGGCATATTCTTCAGTCTATATTCACGACTTGTGCAATTCAGGTACTTCAGGCATGCCATCAATGTATTAAGAGGAAAATACGACAATCCGGAAGACAAAGGAGAAATCAACCATTACCAGGCGTTATCGACACACCTGGCTGCCACTGTGGGCATGGGAAATATCAGCGGAGTTGCAGTGGCTATTGCCACAGGCGGCCCCGGAGCCATTTTCTGGATGTGGATTAGTGCCTTTATTGGTATGGCAACAAAATTTTATACCTGTACCCTCGCTATAGAATACAGGGGACTTGATTCAAACGGACAATTGCAGGGGGGGCCTATGTACGTAATCAGGGAAGGCCTTAAAAAACACTGGCACTGGTTGGCTGTATTATTTTGTGTTACAGGAATGATAGGTGTTTTGCCCATTTTTCAGGCCAACCAACTTACACAGGTATTTCATGATGTTTTACTCGTTCCCAATGGTTTGGGTGATCATGTTCTCGATTTTACATTTTTCAAATTGAATACTACCGATTTTATTACGGGTTTATTATTGACCGCTCTGGTTGCTTCTGTAATATTTGGTGGCATTGCCAGAATTGGGGAAGTAGCCGGAAAATTGGTGCCTTTTATGGTTATAATTTATTTTTTAAGTGTACTTACAATCATACTTATCAATGTGACAGAAGTACCTCAAATGATTTCCAATATTTTTGTAGATGCTTTTACAGCCAACGCAGTATTAGGCGGTGCATTAGGGCAAATTATATTAATAGCTTCTAAAAGAGCAGCTTTTAGCAATGAAGCCGGTATTGGTACCGCACCCATGGCTCATGGAGCCGCGAAAACAAATCAACCTATTCATGAAGGTCTTGTTGCCATGCTGGGGCCTGCCATAGACACAATTGTAGTATGTACTCTTACAGCATTGGCCATATTGATTACTGGCACGTGGAATAACCCTGACGCAGAAGGCGTGAGTATTACTATCAATGCATTCAATTCATCATTACCATTTGGAGGCTACATACTCACACTTTGTGCCGCTACTTTTGCCATTACCTCCCTTTTTTCACTTTCTTATTATGGAGAGAAGTGTTACGGATTTTTGTTCGGTGCTCACAGAAAACATCACTACCGATTTTTGTATGTTTTTAGCATCATTTTAGGTTCGGTAGCTTCACTGGATGCAATCATAAATTTAATTGACGGAATGTATGCTACCATGGCAATTCCCACAGTAATAAGCACCTTGATTTTAGCCCCTAAAGTAAATAAACTGGCAAAAAATTATTTTTCAAGTCTAAAAAATGGAGAAAAATCATAAAATTTAATTAATGGCCTCTCTTTTATATATGAATTATTTTTTGTAATTTGTTTCTCTACACTAAAAAATAAGGCTATGCAATTTCACCCAAATGAGATCTTTTTGTATTTTGACCCGACAACATCCACGGGGAAGCAGACTCGCGCCTACGCAACAAGCATTGCAGGAAACATAAATGCAATAGATTGGAATAAGGTTAAACTTACCGCAACACTTTGGAAAGAGATTGTGAATATGCTCGATTTAAGACCAAAAGACCTACTTAACAGAGCTCTTCCCGAGTATCAGAACAAAGTTCGTGGAAATACTTTTACTATGAATGGGTGGTTGGAAATACTTGCAAACAATCCCCAACTATTGAAAGCTCCTATTGTAATTTATAGAAATAAAGCAGTATTGTGTAACAAACCTACAGACATTCTTAAAATTGATAATTCAAGAAGAGAAAAGAAAGCGTTGCCGCACTTAAGATCTATGTAAAGTATATTATTAGCTTTTTAGATCTGCCTGTTACTATTGGGCTTATGTTTTTATATTTGCTAAAACATAAGCCCAATTTTATTTTATGGAAAAGATAGCAGTAATCGGATCAGGCACCATGGGAAATGGTATAGCTCACACCTTTGCCCAATTTGGAAGAACAGTTTCTTTAATCGACATATCGCAAGATGCCCTGGATAAGGCCATGGCTACCATTGAAAAAAACCTGGACAGGCAAGTAGCTAAAGAAATCATTACTTCCGATATCAAAAAAGATACACTCAAACGGATTCAATGTTTTACTTCGATTGAAGAAGGTGCATCACAGGCTGAACTGGTTGTTGAAGCGGCTTCAGAAAACTTTGACATCAAATCAGGGATTTTTAAGAAACTGGATGAAATCACACCAGAAAACACAATTCTTGCCACTAATACTTCTTCCATATCAATAACTAAAATAGCCGCAATCACCTCCCGACCTGATAAAGTGATCGGTATGCACTTCATGAACCCGGTACCTGTTATGAAATTGGTAGAGGTTATACGTGGGTATAACACTTCCGATGAAGTAACTAAATTAATTTTCGAAGAAAGTATTGCTATTCAAAAAGTACCTGTAGAAGTAAACGATTACCCCGGTTTTGTTGCCAACAGAATACTTATGCCCATGATCAATGAGGCAATCTATACCCTGTATGAAGGCGTTGCCGGTGTGAACGAAATAGACACGGTAATGAAATTGGGAATGGCCCACCCCATGGGTCCTTTACAATTGGCCGATTTTATTGGTCTGGATATCTGCCTTTCTATTATGAATGTAATTTATGATGGCTTCAAAAACCCGAAATATGCACCTTGCCCTCTGTTAATCAACATGGTAGCAGCAGGGCACCTCGGATCAAAAACCGGCAGGGGTTTTTACACTTGGGAAAAAGGTAAAATCACCCAGTAGACACGCAAGGCCTTGCTTCTCTTATTAAGTGAAAAATCCACTTAATAAGAGAAGCCATTTACCCACGCATCGCAATGGTAGAGACGCACTGCCTTGCGTCTCTACCACTGTTATTGCACAATGACTTATGGCTTATAAAATTTCATTGCCTCAGGTATCGCTGCCTTGATATCGTCAATACGAGTGTCGTGAGAAGGGTGAGTTGACAAGAATTCAGGTGGTGCCTGTCCTCCCAGCGCACTCATTCTTTGCCAGAATTCAACTGCTTCATTAGGATCGTACCCGGCCATAGCCATGAAAATCAAACCAATTTTATCTGCTTCAGATTCGTGTTGCCTTGAAAACTTCAACATACCCAATTGAGTACCCATACCCATCGACTGTAAAAAAATCTGTTTTGTTAAGTTTGCATTTTCACCCATTGCGGCTGAAACAGTACTTAATCCAAACTGAGCCAATAGCCCGTTACTCATTCTTTCCCTACCGTGATTGGCAATAGCGTGAGCCACTTCATGTCCCATTACCACCGCAATTCCTTGTTCATCTACACAAATTGGCATAATGCCCGTATAAAAAGCTACCTTCCCCCCGGGCATACACCAAGCATTAGCTATATCTTGATCAATAAGGTTAAATTCCCAATTGAATCCTTCCAATTGTTCTGACGCTCCATTTTGAGCCATATACTCAATTACTGCAGCCTGAATATCTTTACCCACTTTTCTTACCATGGCTGTTTGAGTAGTGTTTTTACTCAAAGGGCCTGTTTTCACAATTGAATCATATTGAGTTGCCGCCATGGGGATAATCTCGCTGTTGGAAACTAAACTCAATTGCCTCCTGCCTGTTACCGGCACAGTAGCACAATTCGACAGCATAATGCTTAATAATATAAATACCGAAATCCTCTTCATATCTGTTGATTTAATTATTGATTTAATGTTGATTTAATGTTGATTTACTATTTTCAAAAGTAAAAAAAATAATATCATAAACCGAGCCACAAAAGTACGAGTATTCGGTGAATTAAAATGATTTTCTTTCAGCTAAAAAAATAGAACCTTCTGTCCGATTTTTATAGTAGTACCGCCAACAATAACTTATTTTTGTGCATCTTATGACGACTTAACTTAAAAGACATGAAAGTATTTGCTGTAGGACGAAATTATGCAGATCATATTTCGGAACTTCAAAATGAAAGACCCGATGAACCTGTAATCTTCACGAAACCAGAAACGGCGCTTATTAAAAAAAATGCCCCTTTCTTTTATCCTGATTTTTCAAAAGATATCCATTTTGAGGTAGAAATAGTAATCAGAATTTGCCAGGCAGGAAAGAATATTGAAGAACGTTTTGCGCACAAATATTATGATGCCCTGGCTTTGGGAATTGATTTTACAGCAAGGGATCTTCAAAATAAATTAAAAGAAAAAAGACTCCCCTGGGATCTGGCAAAGGGATTTGATGGATCGGGCCCCATCTCAAATTTTATTTCATTAAGTGAAATTGAAGATCTTAAAAACCTCAACTTTTCATTGAAACAAAATGGGGAAACCAAACAAGAAGGAAATACCTCCCTTATGCTTTTTTCCTTCGACTACATTGTTTCCTTTGTTTCTAAATATTTTACCCTGAAAAAAGGCGATCTCATTTTCACCGGAACGCCAAAGGGAGTGGGACCTGTACAGATAGGTGATGTATTAACCGGATATATTGAAGATAAAAAAATGTTAGAAGTAAATGTTAAATAAAAAAAATACAATTCTTTACATATTAATATTGCTTTTTTACAATACCAAAGGTCAGACTTCCCTTAGTGATTTTACTTTCCCCATTAAACCAGGAAAACCAAATGGGCTTGCCGGTACTGTAGGTGAACTGAGGAGTTCACACTTCCATACAGGCCTTGATATTAAGACAGACGGAGTTGAGGGATTACCCGTGCATGCTTCTTTTGATGGCTATATATCAAGAGTAAGTGTAAGCCCAACTGGTTATGGACTTGCATTGTACATTAAACACCCCAATGGATATACTACAGTTTATGGTCACCTTCAACGGTTTAATGATAAAATTGCCGCCTACGTTCTTCAGGAACAGTATAAAAACAAAACATTTTCGCTAAACAGATACCCTACCAAAAGCATGTTTCCGGTAAAAAAAGGAGAAATTATTGCCTTTTCAGGAAATTCAGGCTCTTCAGCAGGGCCCCACTTGCATTGGGATTTACGCGATGGAAATCAAAAACCACTAAGCTCTTTAAAAGCAAGATTTTCTGAAATAACCGATACTACGGACCCTGTTATTTATAAGATCGCTTTTAAAACCCTGGATATCAATGCCCGGATTAATGGGCAATTTGGAAGATTTGAATTTGAGGTTTATAAAAAAGGAAATGTCTATTTCCCTAAATTGCCAATTTCATTGGAAGGAAAAGTGGGCCTTGAAGTACTAGGTTACGACAAACTGAACGGTTATCGAAACCTGTGTGGAATTTACTCCATAGAATTACATCAAAACGGAACCCCTATTTATAAAAGTGCTATAGATAAATTATCTTTTGACAATCAACGATCTATTTACACTTATTATAATTACACTGCACAAGTAGATCAGGGAGAGCGCTTTCATAAGTTGTATATAGACGATGGCAACGATTTGGATTTTTATAAAAATTCACCAGGAAAAGGATTTATTTATGCAATTTCCAATTCGGATAGTCTTTGGGCTCAGTTCACAGACCCCTATGGTAATGAAACTGAATTACAAATAGTAACAACCACCGCTACTTCTACTAAAGTAAAACCGGTGAATTTACCCTACCTGGAAGTTACAGATAACACCCTAAAGATAGTAACCCTCAAAGCCCAAAATGAAACGGAAGTTCCTGCGCATGTATTTTATAGTGGAAAAAACAATAATAGCCTACCCTATTTAGAAGGTGCTCTTTCATCTGAATACCTCATTGATTTAAAAAAGAGGTTGCCCGATTCTGTTTCATTTAATGGATATGTTATGAGGACTAATTTCAAAGACATGATACCTCCAAACAGGGAATATAAATACTACGGGGAATATCTGGACATCAGTTTTGGTAGCAATGATTTATTCGACACCCTTTATTTACAAACTGAATACATTGTTGACTCAACCGAGTCGGATAGGGAACTATTTTCAATAGGATCCATATATACACCATTAAAGAATTCAATTAGAGTTACTCTAAAACCAGAAAAAGTGTATTCTGGAGAAAAATGGTCGGTTTACTCAACAGATGAAAAAGGGAACCTCTATTATCAGGGAGGAAGTTGGAACCTGGGAAAGGTAAGTTTCAATACCCGGTTTTTCGGCACATACACGTTGGTACAGGATGTTACACCCCCTGAAATACAACCCTTGACTTTAAATTCAAAAAAACTTGAATTCAATATTCAGGATGAACTTTCCGGAATAGACAGATATCAACTTACCATAAATGGAAAATGGATATTGATGCATTATGACCCAAAAAACAACAAGATTTGGTCGGAATTTCCTGCCGGGACTCAAACTATTTCGGGCAACCTGCTGTTGGAAGTAACCGACAATGAAGGCAACAAACAAATTTTCAAATACAAATTATAAAATTATGGCATTACAAGCAGGAGACAAAGCACCCGATTTTAAAGTAAACGATGAAAATGGAAATCCTACAAGTCTTTCTGATTTTAAAGGAAAAAAGATTGTCCTCTTCTTTTATCCGAAAGACAGCACTCCGGGATGTACTGCTGAAGCTTGTAATCTAAGAGACAATTATGATCTCTTTAAATCCAAAGGATATGAAATTTTGGGAGTTAGCACTGACAGTGAAAAATCACATCTAAAATTTATAGAAAAACAAAGTCTGCCATTTAGGTTGTTAGCCGATACCGAAAAGGAAATTCACGAGAAATACGGCACCTGGATTGAGAAGAGCATGTATGGAAGAAAATACATGGGTACCAATCGAGTTACATTCATAATAGATGAGAGTGGCACCATTGAAAATATTATTGAAAAGGTAAAAACGAAAGATCATACAGCACAAATTCTGGAATAATCCGGGCTGTTAGTAATTCAACAATTCATGTATCTTTTGAAGCACTTTGTTTGCATTGGGTAACATTGTGGCTTCCAAATCACGATTCAAAGGAATGGCAGGGAGACTTTCTGCCCCCAAAGTCATTACTGGTGCATCCAAATACTTGAACATTTCAATAGAAATTCGCCCGGCCAGGGATTCCGCAAAACTGTTCATCACGGGTTCTTCAGTAATAATAAGTACCTTATTATGCACTTTGGCTCGTTCAGTGATCAAATCCCAATCTACAGGATTAATTGTTCTAAGGTCTAAAATTTCAGTTTTTTCATTTTCACCTGCATTTAATGACCAGTGAACCCCCATACCCCAGGTGATAATTAATATTGAATTACCACTTTCCACTTCTGTAGAATTGGCCCATTGCACGATATTCCCCTTTCCAAGAGGAATGATGTAATCTTCATCCGGCTCAATAGATTTAGCCCGTTCAGTTCCTTTTACTTTCGACCAATATAACCCTTTGTGCTCAAGCATAACCACAGGATTAGGATCATAAAAAGCAGCCTTCATCAATCCCTTCATATCGGCAGCATTGGAAGGATACACCACTTTTATACCTCTTATTGTGGCAAGAGTACTTTCTATACTTCCACTGTGGTAAGGCCCTCCCCCACCATACGCCCCAATAGGCACACGAATTAACGACTGAACAGGAAAAAGACCGTTGGATAAATAACAACTTTTACTTAATTCTTCAACAAGCTGATTAATTCCAGGCCATATATAATCGGCAAATTGAACCTCAACCATAGGTTTTAATCCCACAGCACTCATTCCAACAGTACTTCCAATAATATACCCTTCCTGTATAGGTGTATTGAATACCCTCTCTTTACCAAATTTCATTGCAAGAGTAGCTGCCTCCCTAAAAACCCCTCCTAACCGTAGCCCTACGTCCTCTCCGTATAATAGTGCCTCAGGATGTTTAGTTAATATTTCATTTACAGCATGTAAGGCTGCATCGACCATCACAATCTTTTCGCCCTTTTCAGGAACCCGAATTCCCCTTTCCTCAATTATTTTGGTAGGTGCAAAAACATGTTTATTGAAATCAGCAACATCAGGATCAGGAGCATTTTTGGCTTTTTCAAAATCTTTAAAAACTGACTTTTCTGCTTTGTATTGAATTTCATTAATTTCTTCTTCCTCAACTCCCTGATCTTGTAAATACCCTTTTAATATCAAAAGAGGGTCATACATATTATGCTTCGCAATATTCTGTTCACTTCTATACCATTCCCTTCTAACACCCGAAGTATGATGCCCCATTAACGGGCATTCGGCATGAACAATGTAGGGGACCCTGTTATTTCTAATATCGGCCACTACATTTTTTAAATCTTTATAGCTCTTCTCAAAATCGGAACCATCGACCCTGATCCTTTTCATACCCTTAAATCCTGAGGCAAATTCATAGGCATCCATGGCCCTCATTTCATTACGTGAAGCAGAAATGCCCCAGTGATTATCCTGAACCAGATATAGAATGGGTAATTTTTTCAATACAGCCATTTGAAAAGCCTCTGAAACTTCTCCTTCAGTAACAGCTCCATCGCCAATGGAACACAATACAATTCTTTTTGAGTTCTTTTTATTGATAACCTCATCGAGGTATTTTATTCCCTGAGCCATGCCTGTTGCAGGGATAGCCTGCATTCCTGTTGCAGAACTTTGATGAGGTATTAAGGGAAAACCCTTGCGCTTTACCGATGGGTGGGAATAGTAAGTTCTTCCCCCGGAAAAAGGATCGTCTTTTTTAGCCAGAAGCTGAAGCATCAACTCATAAGGAGTTAAACCAAATCCCAAAAGCATGCTATCATCGCGATAATACGGAGCAGCGCAGTCATGTTCATTCAATTGAAAAGCGGCCGCCAATTGAATGGCCTCATGGCCTTTGGAGGTACTGTGCACATAACGGCCACACAAATCTTTATGCTCCTCATACAAATCGGCCATTTTCCTTGCTTTGAACATTAATTCAAGAGCACGAAAATAGACAGAACTTACTTTAATCTTATTACTGATCTCAGTTCCCCCGGGCATATTTACTTACTTATTTAGCATTTGCAATTTATAAAATTAACCTGACTTATTCATTGAATTTCATAATTTGTATAGGGTTGCTGATAGTTAAAAAAATATTATATTTTTGGGAACATGATAGACAAACAAGATATAGCAGATTGGTTTAAAGGATTACAGGATAGGATATGTAATTCTTTGGAAGAATTGGATGGGAAATCAAAATTTCAACAAGACCTTTGGGAACGGCCCGGAGGTGGAGGCGGAAGAACAAGGATTCTAAGCAATGGAGATGTCATTGAAAAAGGAGGGGTTAACTTCTCTGCTGTTTTTGGCAAAACTCCCGATAAAATCAAAGAAGCCATGAACCTTCCTGAATCTGATTTTTTCGCTACGGGAGTATCTATCGTATTACATCCCAAAAACCCGTTTGTGCCTATTATACACATGAATGTGCGATACTTCGAAATGTCGGACTCCACTTGGTGGTTTGGAGGAGGTATTGACCTTACACCGCACTATATCGAAGATTTTGAAGCGGCACTCTTTCACAGGGAATTAAAAATGGCTTGTGATAAGCATGACCCTACTTACTACCCGGAATTTAAAAAATGGGCCGACGATTATTTCTACATCAAGCACCGAAAAGAAACCCGAGGTATAGGAGGTATTTTCTTTGATCACCTCAATCATAAAAGAGGCAAATCCAAAGAAGAACTCTTTGATTTTGTAAAAGAAATTGGAGATACATTTGCCCCCATCTACACAAAACTTGCAAAAAGAAAGAAAAACACGGTTTTTGGAGAAAAGGAAAAACAATGGCAATTACTAAGGCGGGGCCGATACGTTGAATTTAATCTTGTTTACGATCGAGGAACTAAATTTGGTTTAGACACAGACGGCCGTGTAGAGTCTATATTGATGAGCCTTCCGGAAACAGCCGGATGGACCTATAATTACCAGGCTGAACAAGGTTCGGAGGAAGAAAAAACACTTGAAATGTTAAAAAACACAAGAGAATGGACTTCATAGCCTGGCTTGATCAAATTGATAAAGACCTTTTTCTTAAGTTGAATGAAATACATTCGCCATTTTTCGACACACTCTTTTTTGCCCTTTCGGGGAAACTTATTTGGGTCCCATTTTACCTGTTTCTGATATACCTGATTTATAAATTTTACAAAAAAAAGACCCTCATTTGGGTATTATGCATTGGTATAAGTGTTGGGATAGCCGATTTTACAGCAAGTGGCATATTAAAACCCACCGTAGAACGATTACGCCCCAGTAGAAACCCCGATTTACAAGAGCAGGTTCATATTGTGAATAACTACCGAGGAGGTATCTATGGATTTGCATCCTCGCATTCGGCAAACACTTTTGCCCTGGCCACATTTTTCTTTTTATTGTTAAGAAGAAAAATGAAATACACCTCCCTTTTATTTTTATGGGCCTTCGTGGTTTCTTATTCAAGGATCTATTTAGGAGTGCATTATCCCGGAGACATTTTAGCAGGTATGCTTATTGGAATTGGAGCCGCCTTTTTAGTTTATTCCACAGCAAAAAGATTTATTCAAGCCAGTCCTTAATTTTTTACTGCCAAAATGAAGGATTCAACCAAATTAATTATTTTTTTATGCCTATTTTAAATTTTCATAAGGAATCGGACCGATGAGCGAACCAATCCATGGAAATGAAAAAGAATTTTATTTGTTCAAAAAGAGCTATAATACATGAAGGTTATTTCCTATTTTTGAAATTAGATGTTGGAAAAGCCCACCCTATATGATAACCACGGACGTCCTGTAAATTATCTCAGGCTCGCAGTAACGGACAGGTGCAATTTGCGCTGCTTTTACTGTATGCCTTCTGAGGGGATAAATTACATACCTAAATCTGAATTACTTACCTATGAAGAAATGGAAAGAATAGTTTCCGTACTTTCTGAATTAGGAATAACAAAACTTAGAATTACCGGTGGAGAACCCTTTGTAAGAAAAGACTTAATTCCCTTTTTGGAAAAATTATCCAAAATAGAAGGTCTGGAGCAAATAAACATCACAACAAATGGAATACTTACTGCACAATACCTGGACGACCTCGAAAGGTTGGGTATTACTACAGTAAACTTAAGTCTGGACACCTTAAATGAAAAAAGGTTTTTTGAAATTACCCGTAGAAATCAGTTCAAAATTGTTGAAAACACACTCAATTTACTTACTGAAAGAAACTTCAAGGTAAAAATCAATACAGTGGTAATGGAAGGTAAAAATGAAGAAGATATATTGGACCTGGTTAACCTTTCAAAAGACAGAAATATAGAAACTCGTTTTATTGAAGAAATGCCATTCAATGGTGAAGGAGCCCGGTTCGGAAAAATCACCTGGAATCATAAAAGAATACTTCAGGAAATTCAACAATTTCATCCTGAAATAAAAAACATTCCTGCGCCGCCTCATAATACAGCTAATCTTTATGAAATACCTGGCTTTAAAAGCAATATAGGAATTATTCCAGCTTATACACGTACCTTCTGCGGAAGCTGTAACAGAATCCGCATGACGGCCCAAGGCCTTCTAAAAACCTGTTTATACGATAGCGGGGTTCTCGATGTCAGGGAGTTGATTAGATCCGGGGCAAATAACGACGAATTAAAAAATGCGTTTAAAACTGCATTTAACACCCGGGCCAAAGATGGTTTTGAAGCCGAAAAAAACAGATCCGGCTCTCAAGTTTCAGAATCCATGTCAACGATTGGCGGGTAATTCAGTATAAATCTAATTATACTCTTATTTTCTACTTTTTCGTTTCGGTTTTTTATTCCTTATAAACACCCATTGCACAGAATTTATCAATTCTTTGATTGATTCTCTCCTCTGGTTTTAGTTTTTCCAACTCTTCCACATTATCTACTATTGCTTTTTTCAATTCCATAGAAGCAACAAAAGGATCTGCCTGAGCTCCACCTAAGGGTTCTTTAACAATGCCGTCTATTAATTTT
>JAOUKG010000381.1 GCA_029882725.1 Cyclobacteriaceae bacterium | reverse complement strand
AGTACAACGATGGCACCAGTATGGCGGCACCGGTAGTTTCAGGTGTAGCGGCCTTAGTGTGGTCGTATTTCCCTGATTTAACTTATATCGAACTCATAGAAATTCTGAATAAATCTGTGGTAAAACCAAATGTGAAAGTAATAAAACCAGGAACAGAAAATGAATTGGTCGATTTTAGCGAGTTGTCTGTAACCGGAGGGATAATTAATGCATACAAAGCAGTAACCTTGGCACAAGAGTATACCAAATCAAAAGGCAAAGTAAGAAAACGGTAGTTTAGGCGTAAAATTTTACGCCCAAACTGTTGGGTGTGTTGAGGCATATGCAAAAGCGTAAAATTTTACGCCTTTGCATATGCCCCTCAAAATTCCAAAATCTTATCTACCTGGTCTTCTAATAACTCCATGTACAAGCATTGTTGATACGGTCTTCTTCAAGTACTTTATCTATTCCTGAAAGTTTTGGTTTTAGGGCCAATATATTCATGCCACAGTAATTGAAAATGTCTGTTAAATGGCTTAAAGCAAGATTTGCCCCTAAAACACCAGCGGAAACTCCTACCAATGCCCCTTTTTTATCCTTGAATGTTTGAGGGAATTTCAAACCGTCAATAAATGCCTTAAGTACACCAGGGAATGAACCGTTATATTCAGGTACAATGAATACAAATTTATCGGAATTAGCCATAATTTCACGAAAGTGATTGAATTGCGCATTTTCACCTTCGTTATCATACAAAGCACTTTGAGTGAAATCGTTTGGAAGACCTGAAAGATCAAGTATTTGTGCTTCAAATCCCCTCTTTTTTAATAGGCCTAAATAAATCTTAGCGACCTGTAGGGAGACAGAATTAGCTCTGTTTGTTCCTGATATAATCGTAATGGTTTGGTTATGCATGTGTTAATAATACATTTGTTGTTAAAATTGTTCCTTCAGGGAATTTTTATTTAAGGAATCGGGATGATGAATAAAACCAGCAAGTGCCAAATATTCTTCGTGCCAACTTCCATTTTTATTGTATTGCGTAATACTGTTTTGTTTTTCTAACGGAGAAATGGTGGTTGCCGTATTTTTAACCAAAGAAACCAATATTCGTTTATAGGGCTTTGTTTCGTACGATCTAAACCATGTGCATTTTTCAATTCCCCATTCCATTTTGTTGGCCAAACTAAAAAGAGTTTCCTTTTCTAAAAAGGGGAGTATCAGACATAGTTTCCCATCCTTATTTAATTTTTTAGCACAATTAAAAAGCAGAGATTCGATGGTTAAGCTCACCTGATGCCTTGCTTGGGCACGAACCTTTTTCGGGGAATGAGGGCCGGTATTAAAAAAAGGAGGGTTGCAAACAATTAGGTCATAGCCATTGCCTTCCCATTCTTGAAGACTTTTATGAAATACATTCAAATGTTGGGGCCAGGGACTATTCGAAAAATTGTAATTACATTCATCAATTGAGTTCTTATCAATATCGATGGCTTCAATAGTAAATTCCTTTTTTATACGGTTTGCTAAAATCAGCGAGATTACCCCACAACCTGTTCCAATATCCAATATTTTTTTTCCAGGACCCAGCGGGCTCCAACAACCTAATAAAATGCTGTCGGTACCAATAGGCATGCTGCTGTTTCCATGTGAAACATTGAAAGCACTAAAACGGAATATTTTTTCAGAAATCAAATTCGACATATACGTTGTCTTATGTTGACCAAAACTATAACTTGTAAAAGAATTATTGATGAACAAATCAGCCTCAAATTTATGGATAAATTTCTTTCCGATATCGAAATAGCTCAAAAATGTAAACTTGACCACATCAACCAGATTGGTGAAAAATTGGGCTTAAATACAGATGAACTTGAGTTGTATGGTAAATACAAGGCTAAAATTCCCCTTTCGGAAATAAAATACTCTCAAATTGAGAAAAGTAATTTGATTTTGGTTACAGCCATGACTCCAACTCCCTCAGGTGTGGGAAAGACCACTGTATCCATAGGTCTTGCCGATGGATTAAATAAAATCAATAAAAAGACAACCGTGGTGTTGAGAGAACCTTCATTGGGACCTGTGTTTGGTATGAAAGGGGGTGCTGCAGGTGGAGGTTATGCGCAAGTAGTGCCAATGGAAGATATAAATTTACATTTTACCGGTGATTTTGCTGCCATTGAAAAATCCAACAACCTCTTGTCTGCATTGATAGACAACAATATTCAAAATGCAAACGGGAACTTAAAAATTGATCCGAGAACGGTGGAATGGAAGCGGGTTATGGATATGAACGACAGGGCTTTAAGGAACATTGTTAGTGGAATGGGAGGGAAGCCCGGAGGGATGATGCGTGAAACGGGTTTTAACATTACTGCGGCTTCTGAAGTTATGGCTATTCTTTGTTTAGCTGAAAACTTAACAGATTTAAAGGAAAGATTGTCAAATATTTATATTGGAGACACCTATTCAGGGGAAGCCGTTTTTGCAAAAGATTTACAGGCGCAAGGTGCAATGGCTGCCTTGCTGAAAGATGCAATTAAACCCAACCTCGTTCAGACACTGGAAGGCAACCCGGCTATTATTCACGGGGGTCCTTTTGCCAATATTGCACAAGGCACCAATTCTGTAATTGCAACCAAAATGGGAATGTCGTATTCTGACTACGTAGTTACCGAAGCAGGATTTGGCGCTGATTTGGGCGCTGAGAAGTTTTTTAATATAAAATGCGGATATAGCGGTATCTCTCCCAAATGCGTGGTTATTGTGGCAACAGTTGGAGCTCTTAAATTTCATGGAGGAAAAGCACTCGACAAAATTCATGAAAAAGATGTAGAAGCATTGAAGAAAGGGCTGTCGAATTTAGGAAAACATGTTGAGAATATACGAAAGTTTACAGTGCCGGGATTGGTGGCAATTAATGAATTTCCCGGAGATAGTAAGGAAGAAATTGAAGAAATTATGTCGTACTGCACCGGTTTGGGAATGAGTGCTACAGTTTATCGCGGTAGAGCCCAGGGAGGGGAAGGGGCTGTTGAACTTGCAGAAAAAGTAGTGAAAGTGGTTGAAAAGTTTCAAGGGCATTATACTCCACTTTATAATTGGAGTGATTCTCTAACCCTGAAAATCGAAAAAATAGCAATGAAGATTTATGGAGCCTCACGGGTAGAGTATTTGCCAAAAGCAAAACAAAACCTTAAAAAATTGGAAAGAATTGGGATGAATGATAAGCCTGTTTGTATTGCAAAGACCCAAAATAGTTTGTCGGATGACCCAAAATGGATTGGCACACCGGAGGGGTTTACCTTAACTATACGGGAAATTGAAGTGGCAGCAGGAGCAGGCTTTATTATTCCGGTTACGGGTAATATGCTACGGATGCCTGGTTTACCCTCCAAACCCTCGGCAGAAGGAATAGATATAAATGAAAATGGGCAAATATCCGGTATTTCTTAGGTTGGATAAGTTTAAAAACTCTAATCCTTAATTACTGAAACCTCAGACCCGTCTTCCTGAAATAATTCAAACTCGACTCTTCGGTTTAAATGTTTATCCTCTTCAGTAATTTCTTCGACAATGGGTTTACTACTTCCAAAACCCTTGGCTTCAATCCTCTGGTCTTCAATTTTGCCAAAATACACCAGGTACTCCTTTATGGCATCGGCCCTTTCCTGACTAAGCTGTAAATTGAAGTCTTCTCTTCCGTCAGAATCTGTATGTCCCGAAATACGCAAACTAAAAGTAGGATTATCTAACATAAAATCTGCCAGTTTGTCCAGATCACCATACATATCCTTCGATAATTCAGACCTTCCGTTGGCAAATTCTATAGAACTAAATTCCAATCTGCTCGATAAGGGAACAGTGGTTTTATTGATTTCCATATCTCCATCCAGATAAAAAAGTTCTTCAATTCTGAAAAACTGGTCGCCCTGTATAATCAATAGATAATTATTTTTATTGATTAGTTCAAATTGAAAGGAGCCATCGGGTCTAAGGTATTTCGGTGCAACCTCAATTCCATTGTCCAAGTCTATTATTGAAACAATGCCGGGGAAAGGTTTGCCGGTTTCTTCATTTAATAACT
>JAOUKG010000380.1 GCA_029882725.1 Cyclobacteriaceae bacterium | reverse complement strand
GCCCTTTAAGTCCATCATGCCCACTACGGCCGTAAACAAAGTAAAAGTAATCCTCCCGGGGGCAGAGATATCCCCCGACCTGGTGTTTAAGACCGGCGCCGGCACCGTGGTCCCCTATGAAAATAACGGGGAGACCGACGAATACGGCCGCGCGGTCCTGGAGCTTACACTCACCAGCAGTATGGAAAAAGTACTTGCCTACGACTCCATCCACTTCCCCGCCACCGAGACTACGGAGGAAACGACCAAACAGATGTGTACCGGCGAGCTGGCCGTACGTAGTTACATTCCCAAGACCAGGCACGTAGTGCTGGTGCCCGTAAACGGCGCTTCTTTACCGTCCGGTACCGGGGAAAGCGATCTGCAAACTACATTAAACGAAATTTACGCCCCCGGAAACGTCAACTGGACGGTAACGTTGTTGGATAAGGAGAAGAGTCTGACGGTAGGCGGCATAGAGGCCGGCATGACCGACAGCGACGACAAAATCCTTACCAAATTTACCGGAGACATGAACCTGGTTATCGACGCCTTTGAGGGCCATTATGACCCTCAGGACGACACCTACTACATGTTCCTGATCAACAAAAGCGCACTGACCACAAAGGAAGGTTATATGCCTTTTTCTCAGCGGTACGGTTTTATAACCGTTGGTGGAAGCGTAACCAAAGAAAAATTCATCCACACTACAGCCCATGAGTTGGGGCATGGCGCCTTTAATCTTCGACATCCGTTTAGTGACAAGGCCCGTTATCCCCTACCCGAGAACAGCACTTACAACATCATGGACTATAAAGGAGGCACCGAACTCTTTAGCTACCAGTGGGACATGGTGGATGATCCCAGGTTTATGTTGACTTGGTTTATGAACGAGGACGAAGCGGCGGCAGAGTTGAAACTTTTTATTGCTGAAGGAGATGGGAAGGCTTTTGCTTTGGATATACCTAACGTGGAAAAAGATTATGCTTTCTTTACTGCATCATTAAAACCAATATTTATACAGGAGGCAAGTTCAATTTATTTTGATGAAGAAGGACGGATACTTTACTTTTTTGTTGGAGATAAAAAGTATTCAAGTGTCTATACCAATTATCGAACAACTTTCCATTTTTATGTTGATGATAAATTTTATAGAGAGGAGTTAGTATTTAATAAAGAAAATCCATCATTTCCAAATGATGTTTATACCCATCAAATACCAGATGATAAGAAGTACCGAAATTATAGGTTTGCAAAAAAAGGTGATAAGGTTGCTACATTTAAGGATTTCACGAGATTAGGTGTGAATTGCTATAAATTCGCAAATTGGGAGAATACAACTAACTATGGGGGAGAGTTGAAAGGAGTAACAAAAAGCATCAAACTCCCGGAAGTGTATGAAAGTCAAGATTTTGAGCAATGTGGGATATTGGATATTGCCGAACAAAATGGAATTGAGGAAGGCTTAGGATTTGATTATTACGTTTTATTTTATGATGGGTGTACTAACGATACCGAAAGGCAGGAATTAAAAGATTACTGTAATGCCCTTACATATGAAGCAAATGAGATAAGCGGCGATATTAAATTTAGGATGACCGAAAGGTTTGCAACAGCGCTTAGGAATGAGGGGATAAACACATTGTCTAAATTCAAACAAAACTATTATTCCGGTTTTGTTGGAGGGGCATTTGTTAGCTCAAAGTATGATTTTTGGAAATATTTGGATGAAGAGAATTATAATAGGGAAACTGGTTATGAATATTCTTATTTTGACCTTAAAGTCAGAGCAAGAATATTAAGTAGCGAGGAGCTTAGTCCAATAGGTCTTGCTATCCTAAACCTTGAAGAGGAAGGAAAAGCAGCAGAAATATCATCAAAAGATTTTATAGACAAATATGGAAATGCGAGTAGTCTTGTAGCTTTTATACATTTCATGGAACTAGAAGCGGAATTGCTGGACATTGGGGCAGCGGAAGTGGTAATCAAGCGACTAACTTCAACTTTCAAAAGAACTCCAACTAAAGCATTTTCTTCATTCGATAATTTGGATTTTAAAAGGTTTGAGCGAGAGATAAAGGCAAAAGAAATAGCTGATAAGATCGCTGAAAATTTTACAGATCCAAATGTGAAAGATTTATTTTTAGAAACTTTTGGTAAGGATTTTTATCAAATACAAAAGTTTGTTGACAGCAAAAATCTTTTTAGTATTTTTGAAGCTGCAAGCAAGCACACAAAATTAAGAGGAAATTCACTTGCCCTTTCAAAGCTTGACGTAATTACGACAAGGGGACGTGGAATTGACCTTAATAAGCTTAAAGATGCTATAAGTGGAGATTTGGGCGATGTGCTGAACCAGGCGGGTGATGCTGATCTGATAAAGATTATAAACAGATTAGATGAAGCTCATGTTACCGGGTCACATTTAGATGAAATTACGAAGAGGCTTGGAAATGCTGAATATAATATTAAAGATGAATTACTTATTTATCCTGAAAGGTTTACGACTTTTGAAAGTGTACTTCGTGAGCCTGGTAGATATTGGGATTTATTAAATGGAGGTAATCTTCCTTCGGGATCATATATTCGAAATTGGGGTCAAGGTAAATGGTGGAAGGATTTAAGAGAAAAGGCAAGAAATTTTGAACGATATGATCCAAATATTCCGAGTTCGGGTAAGGCACGTGAAAGTTTTCTTTCACATAACAATTTAACTAATAATAATGTTGTTGACCAAGTGACTTTAGAGATTGACGGGATAAACATTCGTATTGATTATTTAGGTAAAGGTGATGATGGCCTCTTCCATTTTGGTGATGCAAAGTTTTCAACGAATGATAAAAATTGGTTATCTGAATGGTTGGATGCAGCAACGCCCAACCAAAAGACTGTCTTTCCAGGTATGAAGGGAAAAGATGTAAAGATAAAGGCATCTGATCCTGATAAATTAAATGATATTTTCGAAGCGTTTGGTATTAAGTCTAGTCAGTTTAATAATGGTGCTTTTACAATTCCAGCTAATCAAGTAGGATCATTAAAAATATTTGGTAGTGCTGCGGACGATATCACAACAGTTAAGAAAGTTGTTCAAATTTTTTAGAGCGTATGAACAGTAAGGAACAAAAGGAGTTAAGAACAAAAGTTCATGAAGCATTATTGCCTTTTTATAAATCTCATGGTTATAAACTGAATAAGGGTAATGGAGTATTTGAAAAGAATGGATTTAGAATATCTTGGGGTATTTCGTCAAAGTATATTGATTGTATTTATTTCAATCCAAAATTAAGTGTATTGATAAAAAACATAGAAGATGTTCTGGAAAGGATTTTTTTTAATGAAAGTTTTGGGCTGACTTTAGTTCAAATCACTGGCTGTCGTCTAGCACAAGAATTTGGTGTAAATGAATATGATTATCTTGGGGATAACGAAGATGGCGTTGATCATGGGACTACGTATAAGGTTGACCAAGAAACCGATTTAATCAAATTAGTTACTGACCATGTGAATTACATGGAGAAGGTAGGGTTGCCATTCTTTGAGAAAGTGAATTCCATTGAGGGAGTATACGGATACCTGTCAGGTTTACTTTTCAATAACAAAAAAGTAAAGAAGGTTATTGGAAAAAGGGAAATTTTAAGCTGTGTAACAGCAGGCTATATGTTGAATGCTCCAAATATTGAGAAGTTATTGGAAAGAATAGCTGAACTATATGAAGGTAATCTTTACATCCTTGATGATGTCCAAAAGGTCAAGGAATACTTTGAGAAAGTTTAGAAGCCTTTGCAAAGTAGTCAAGTAGCGCCAGAAATAATATGGATAAAAAACTTATTATCAAAGAGTTTTATGATCAGGTGGAAGTTTTTTTAGAGGGAGAGAACTTCAAATTAAATAGGTCACAATCCATAGCAAAGAGAAAAACAAAATATGGCTTCGATAGCTTGTTTTTTGATGTGAATGATATGGTAGATAGTTATTCCATAACCACCGCTTTACGAATTAGAAATAATGCTATTCAAGAAATAAAAGGAGAAATAAATCCGAGATATCTGAAACGAAAAGAGACGCCTAATGTGTTGCATAAAGTACGTTCGT
>JAOUKG010000379.1 GCA_029882725.1 Cyclobacteriaceae bacterium | reverse complement strand
ATCATTTATAAGTAAACTGGAAGCCAGATGGGAACAACTTCTGGAGGAGGATCCAAATAAATATTTGGCAGATGTTATTATGGCTAATATTCATAACCTTTCCATAATACACGGTGATGTATCATTGGTAGGCTTTAATAATGAGGAAGTGCATGTCGATTTTAAAGGAAAAAGTCCTATAAAGTTTGCTGAAAACCTCTATAGAAAAAGTAAAAACAGAAAAATAGAAATTGCTAAGACGGAAGAACATCTGGAGGATAAACAAAAAGAGTTGGAGGCTGTACGCAAAGAAATAAGTCAGTTAAACGACGCAGTTGATCTTTCTGATGTAAAAACATTTTCATTAAAAAAAGCAAGTCAGGAAATCCAAAAGACACCTGTTTTTCATGAAATTGAAATTAATGGGTTCAAGGTATTAATTGGAAAAAACAGTAAGAATAACGATAAATTGACCTTTGGAGAGGGGTTTAAAGAGGATTTGTGGTTGCATGTTAAGGATGCGCCAGGGTCACATGTTTTAATAAAATATCAGTCAGGAAAAACATTCCCTTCAGATGTCATTGAATTTGCAGCCCAGCAAGCTGCTTTTTTTTCAAAAAGAAAAACAGAATCCTGGGTTCCTGTAATTTATACACCCAGAAAATTTATAAGGAAAAGAAAAGGTGCCCCCGCCGGGGAGGTAGTAGTAGAAAAAGAAGGTGTGATATTGGTTCAACCAGTATCACACCTTCGGTAGAGACGTAGCCCGCTACGTCTCCTAACAATCGTAATAATATGTAATTTAGAGACGTAGCAGGCTACGTCTCTAAATTTAATCTACGTAATTGATCTTCACCATGTTCGCTCTGCCCTTTTCCTTTATAGGCATACTAGCGGTAGAAATAAATACATCTCCTTTTTCAATATAGCCTTTTTCCTTTAATATATTTCCAATGTCTTTCATTGTTTCATCAGTGGAAGTAGCCTTATTGTAAAAAATACCTCTAACACCCCATATCAGGTTCATAGCATTTAAGAATATTCTATTTTCAGAGAATATAAAAATATGGGCTTTTGGCCTGTGACTTGATATTTTAAAAGCAGTGTATCCTTTTTGTGTCATACCTGTAATGGCCTTTGCATTCGATGTTTTGGCCAATTGAGAGGCTGTATGTATTACCGTATCATTGTAAAATAAAGGACTGTCAGAAGCCGGAGTGTGGTCTTGAAAATAAATTTTTTCACTCTGTCTTTCAACACTTGAAATAGTTCTTACCATGCTCTTAATTACTTCCGATGGAAAAGCACCTACTGCAGTTTCACCTGAAAGCATTAATGCATCAGCTCCATCAAGTACAGCATTGGCAACATCATTGGTTTCAGCTCGTGTAGGGCGTGGGTTTTCAATCATGGATTCCATCATTTGTGTGGCAATTATTACAGGTTTTGCCGCTTTAATGCATTTTTGAACTATTTTCTTTTGGACAATGGGAACCTCTTCTAAAAGAATTTCGACTCCTAAATCTCCTCTTGCAACCATGACAGCATCAGTTACCTCAATTATTTCATCTATATTTTCTACGGCCTGAGGTTTTTCAATTTTGGCAATAATTCGAATTTCTTTTTGGCTTTTCTCAATTATACTTCTTAATTCAAGGATATCAGCTGCAGATCTCACAAAAGATAAGGCAATCCAATCCATATTATTTTTTATGCCAAATTGAAGGTCTTCATAATCTTTTTCTGTCATCGATGGGGCTGAAACGTTGGATTGAGGAAGATTAATTCCCTTTCTTGACCTCAGTGTGCCTCCATGAACAACTTCACAGATTACATCTCCTCCTTGTACTTCCTTAATTTTAAGTTCGATTTTCCCATCATCAATTAGCACCATATCACCACCTTTTACATCGTGAATTATGCCTTTATATGAAGTGCTAGCTCTTTTTTCATTCCCTAAAACTTCCTCTGTAGTGATAATGAATTCATTTCCCGATTTAAGAACCACGTCCTCAGCTACTTCATTCACCCTTATTTTGGGGCCTTGTAAATCCTGAAGCATACTTACTGTAGTTCCAAGTTCTTCATTGAGTTGTCTTATGTTATCTATAACTTTTTGATGGTCTGCATAGGAGCCGTGACTAAAATTCAATCTAAATACATCAGTCCCCGATTGAATTAGGCTTTTTAAAACTGCTTTTGAATTTGAAGCAGGGCCAATTGTGGCCACAATTTTTGTCTTATTAAATGGTATCATACTCATAGTTCAGTAGAATAAAAGATTTTCCTTGGATTTTAGTGTGTCTATTTTAAATTTTGAAATGTATTCAATAGTATTAATGTTTTTTAATTGTTCAATTATTTTTTCCGTGGTCAATGGGTACAAATCTCCATCAATTCGTATAAAATAATCCATAGTTTTTAATTCTGGGATCAGGAATTTTGGCTGGTTATCACTGCTATCAAACATTTTATTCTTGATAAGTGTTAAAATCGAATTCTCGGTTTCATGTAAAAAATAAACAAGATTCGCAGTTTTCCCGTTTTTCAGTTCCATTATTATTTCTTCTTGTTTTGTTAACTCAGTTTCAAGTGATGAGTTTATGGCCCACGCAAGCTTGTGCTCTTTTGCGGAGGAGGTTAAACCCAGCAATTCAAAATCAAAACTATATTCAACAAGAAGTTTTTTGGTACCCATTTTTAACTGTGGTGCAAAATTAAGAATATTCAGTCAGTTTTAATCACTTTTAATTTATATATCAACTTTTTTTTTGTCTGTAAAAATTTTAATGACTTACTTTGCAGGAAATTTTAAACTAAATTTTACAAACATGTCAGAGATAGCACAAAAAGTAAAAAGCATCATCATCGACAAGCTTGGTGTAGAAGAGTCAGAGGTTACCCCTGAAGCAAGTTTCACTAATGATTTAGGAGCCGATTCTTTAGATACAGTTGAGCTGATTATGGAATTTGAAAAAGAATTCAATATTTCTATTCCAGATGATCAAGCGGAGAACATAGCAACTGTAGGCCAGGCTATTTCTTATTTGGAAGAAAACGTACAATAGTAATTAATTAAGTACAAGCTAATATCTGGTTTCCATATATGAGTTCAAATAGAAGAGTTGTAATAACAGGGCTTGGTGCACTTACACCAATAGGAAATACCGCCGAAGATTTTTGGGTGGGTTTGAAAAATGGTGTAAGCGGTGCTGCTACTATCACCCGGTTTGATCCTGAAAAGTTTAGGACCAAATTTGCGTGCGAAATTAAAAACTTTGATGTTTTTGATCATATTGATAAAAAAGAGGCCCGAAGAATGGACCCCTTTACTCAGTATGCAATGGTAGCTGCCGATGAGGCAGTGCTGGATAGTGGAATCAACCTTGAAAAAATCAACTTAGATAGAGCTGGTATAATATGGGGATCAGGTATTGGCGGTCTTCTAACTTTTCAGGATGAAGTTAAGGGGTATGTTAATAATGATTATACTCCTCGATTTAATCCTTTTTTTATTCCTAAAATGATCCCGGACATTGCGGCTGGGTATATTTCTATAAAGTATGGCTTTAGGGGCCCTAATTTCGTTACTGTTTCTGCGTGTGCTTCGGCTACCAATGCTATAATTGATTCTTTCAATTATATAAAACTTGGACACATGGATATTGCGATTACGGGTGGCTCTGAAGCTGCTGTTACCGAAGCTGGTATTGGTGGATTTAACGCAATGAAAGCTCTTTCTGAAAGAAATGATTCGCCAGAAACAGCCTCAAGACCTTTTGATAAGGATCGGGATGGTTTTGTTCTTGGAGAGGGGTCTGGTGCGCTTATTCTTGAAGAATATGAGCATGCAAAAGCCAGAGGAGCAAAAATTTATGCTGAAGTACTGGGTGGTGGAATGTCTGCCGACGCCTACCATATTACTGCACCTCACCCCGATGGGCTAGGGGCTACTAATGTGATGAAAAATGCATTAAGTATTAGCGGGGTAAAGATCGAAGATGTGGACTATATTAATGTTCATGGTACTTCTACTCCTCTTGGAGATAAAAGTGAGTCAATTGCAATCCGTAAAATATTTGGGGAACATGCCTATAAA
>JAOUKG010000378.1 GCA_029882725.1 Cyclobacteriaceae bacterium | reverse complement strand
CCCCTGCAGCATTTATAAATACTTCCTTGGGAAGTATGGAAGGGCCTGAGCTAAAATTATAAATCTTTTTCAATTTGTTTTAATATGTAAAACGTTGTTTTAAATTTTAAAACAATTTCCAAAAAGGAATTACAAAACGCAAGAAAAAACAGAATAAATCAATAGGAATAGGTAATAAAAATATACCAGGCAGCACCACCCAAATATCCTAAAATAGCTAAAAGAGATATATTTTTAATATACCAGAAAAAACCAACTTTTGTCATACCCATAACAGCTACACCTGCAGCAGAACCTATAATTAATATACTTCCACCTGTGCCTGCACAATAAGCAATAAACTCCCATATTTTATCGTCCATCGGAAAATCTGCAAGGGAATACATGCCCATAGAGGCAGCTACAAGAGGCACATTATCAACAATAGACGATAGAAAACCCAATGTAATCACAATAACATTTTGATTACCAATAGTATTTTGCATCCATAAGGCTACATCATTTAATACATGGGCATGTTCCAAAGCTCCTACGGCCAATAAAATCCCTAAAAAAAACAATACACTTGAGGAATCTATTTTACTAAGTGCATACACTGCTGAAAAAGGTCTTTTCTGCTCCTCGTCCTTTTTAAAATGTATCAACTCTGAAAGTATCCAAACTATAGATAAACCTAATAAAACACCCATATATGGGGGAAGGTGGGTAGCTGCCTTGAAAATAGGAACAAAAACTAAAGCACCTAATCCGCCTACTAAAATCCTTAAACTTCCTTTTACTTTTTCTTCCTTTTTTGCCTCATCCTTATTGAGATCGGGACGTTTAATATTCCCTTTCATTCTGAATGAAAGAATTCCGATAGGAATAAGTAAACAGATCAAACTAGGTATAAACAGAGTTTTTATAATATTAATAGCTGAAACCTGCCCCCCTATCCACAACATCGTAGTAGTAACATCTCCAATCGGGGACCATGCACCACCGGCATTCGCAGAAATGACCAATACACTGGCATACAACCGAAGGTCTTTTTTGTCTTCTAAAACCTTTCTCAATAAAGAAATCATTACTATGGATGTAGTCAAATTGTCAAGAAGAGCAGACATAAAAAAGGAAATCAAGGCAATGAGCCAAAGTAAAGTCCTTCTATTGGTAGTGTGAATTCTATTTGTGATTACATTAAATCCCTGATGAATATCTATAAGTTCAATGATGGTCATCGCCCCCATCAAAAAAAATAAAATTTCAGAAATACTCCCCAAATGAAAAGTTAGTTCTTCCCCAACATCTACCAATTCACCTGAACTTACTACAAAAATTACCCAGCAAATTATTCCAGTATAAAGTGCTATAGCTGTTTTATTGATTTTAATAACATCTTCCAGAGTAATAAGCACATACCCGAAGATAAAAGCAACTATAAGATATAATGTCATTAAAGCAGGGTTAATAAATAGACTTACACTCTTTAAATGTAATAATTTTTATCTAATTTGTTGTTACGTACTCAAATTCATTAATTATGAAAAACTCCGCCTTTCTCTTAATCATTTTCATTTTATCGGCTTGTGGCGAAACTACATTTGATAAAACTACGATAAATAACCTCTACTCATTAGATATACCTTCTTTCTTATCAAAATCTGAGGACTTAAATGATGATGCGTCATTGCAATATCAAAATGTTTTTAAGGAATTTTATATAATTGTAATTGAAGAAACTCAGGAGGAATTTCACAACTTAGTTGTTGAAAATGAAATGGAAGACATTTATAGTGCTGATTTTGAAGGTTATACTCAAGCCGTAGTAGATATCCTTAGAGAGGATATTGATATTTATGATGAAACTACTGTATTGGACACCATAATTAATGGCCTTTCGAGCAAAAAAATAGAAATTTCAGGAAAATCTGAAGATGTTGAGGTTTATTATAACTATACACTCGTTCAAGGAAAAGATAATTATTACCAAATATTAACCTGGACACTCTTGGGTAACAAAGAAGATTATGTAAAGGATATGAACCGGATGACCAATTCCTTTAGAGAACTTTAGGTTTTAAAAGCACAATTTACGTTTGGCTTTTTTTGAAAATATTAAGGAATTTATTGTCTTCTTGTCTTTCCTTTCTGTCTTCTCTCCTTTTTTCCCTGTTTTTTTCCCTCCAACGTTTGTTTTGTTTGGCTCCGGTAACCAAAACGGCTCTTCCGGAAATCCCTACTTGTCCTAAATACCAGGGGTTGCGTCCTGTAATATTAAAGTTTGGCTTATAATCAACCGAAATATTGTACTTCAGCATCGTTAATTCCAAGCCTACTACAAGATCTCCCGACAAGGTCTTATTTCCAGTTGTAATGATTATTGTTTGACTCAAAGGATCATTGAATTTACTTTGTTCCATACCCATTGAAAACCCACCTCCAGAATAAAAGTTTAACCGCTTGGTAACCAAAGGTTGATGTACTTTGATTAATCCATGAAGGGTGTGATTATAGCTAAAATCAGACTGAACAATTCCTTCAATTGTTACTCTTTTCAATAATCTCTGTTGAAAAGTTATTCCCATAGTTCGTTTTACATTATCATTCCCAAACCTAAGGCCTAATGCTGTACCATAACTTTGGGCCTGAACTGCTTGATGACCACAAACATAAATCGCAAATAAAAGAAAAATCCGTCCTGACATTGTATTCCAAATAATCTCAAAATTAAGTATAAAGACATACTGTATTCAAATTTATTTAGTTGTACCCAGACTTTTATTCTTTGGATGACTACTTACCGGGTTTAACCTTGATTAGGCAACGAAATTTTATTTTCAATACAAATCAAACCATGCCCCATCAAATTATTAATTATATTTGCGCAATGCATAAAAAGTTACTTCTTGTCGTGTTTTTGCCACTGCTTTTTATAAGTTGTTTGGAAGAACCTGAATGTGTGCAACTTAATAATAACTACATAAAAGTGAGTTTTAAATCAGCAACAGACGGCACGGTTTTACCCGTACTGGTTGATTCGGTTTTTTCGGAAGAATATATTGGAAATTTTTATAAAGGAACCGATGAAACAGACGTTTACTTACCGCTTTCTCCTGTATTTCAGCAAATGTCTTTTATACTCCAGACTCCCTACAAACGTGACACAGTTCAGGTAAGTTACAATTATTTACCAAAGTTGTATGGCACACAATGTGAGGTCTCTGCAATGTATCAAAATGTTGAAATCACAAAAATATCCTTTGACTCTTTGAAAATAAACGTCGACCAAATACCTCCCAATGTTCAGGTATATTATTAGTATATTATTAATTGTTCCATCTTTTACAATGGCACAAAATCAAGAGAAAGATACAACCACGTTTTCTTTAACTTCCTTCGTGCCTCAGGGAATCAAGTTCGGCGTAGATGGATTTGGATTGATACGCACAGGAATAAATCCAAACTTAACTACGATTGAAGGAAAAGCTGAATTTGATTTCAAGAAATACATAGGTGTATTTGAGACAGGGGTATACACCAACACTATTGACAGCCTTCCAAAGTATCGATACAACATATCGGGAAGTTTTTTCAAAATTGGAATTGATGCTAATTTACTTCATAAATCAGAAGATAAAAGTGTTTTTACTTTTGGATTGAGATATGGAAGAGCTCGACAAACGGACAAGTTGCAGTATAGAATAAACGATCCGGTCTATGGTTTTACAGACAACCTTTCTGCGGTTAATAGTAAAATCGGAGGAGGTTGGGTGGAAATGGTTGTTGGTTTACAGGTAGAAATATTCAATAATTTATACCTTGGATATTCAGCAAGGTATAAATTAGGTTTAAGGTTCAAACAACAGGAATTTGTTCCCTTTGAAATGGCAGGATATGGAAGAACAGAAACTGTCTCGCAAAAGAACTCCACCTGGGGGTTTAATTATTATTTGCTGTACTCAATTCAGTGGGAGGGGAAATAAAACTGATTTAATCGAACAGGCTATCTACGAAAGCTTCTTTATTGAATACTTGCAAATCTTCCACTTTTTCACCTACTCCTATATACTTTACCGGGATCTTAAATTCATCACTTATTCCTA
>JAOUKG010000741.1 GCA_029882725.1 Cyclobacteriaceae bacterium | reverse complement strand
ATATCCATTGTGGATCCAAAACTTCCAGTCTTCCTCACTTAATACACGAAGTGGTTTTCCATTAGAACGATCGCTGAGTTTGATCTTACTACTGGTGGCTGTTGAAGGATTTCCGGGTATTTCCTTGTGCGCCTTATTGGGTGTTTCCATGTTGTAACTCATAGTCTTGAACGGTTTTCTAAATCATTATAACAAATCCTATTGCATAAACCGCGTTAAAAATAATGAGAAAAGTCTTGAGTGCGAAATAATGCGGGTTATAAATCAGTGAAGCAAAAGGGATGTTTACTCATTATAATTATATTGCTGAGAAAAATTTAAATTACGAATAGTAAACTAAAAAAACTATGCCTAGTGGTATGAAACTAGCAGCCCAAATTTGGCTTATCTTAATATCTATTTCAACCTGTTATGGACAAACGATTGAGTGGTATAAAAGCATAGGAGGTAGCGATAAAGATGTCGTTCTTTCAATTGATACCGATGATTCAGGCAATCTTTATGTGGTCGGTGAATTTCAGGGCACAGTAGACTTTGATCCGGATACAGATTTAGGGGAAATTACGTCGATTGGAAGGCCGATTTTATTATTATGAAAATGAAATGGTAGCCTCCATTTTTGGAGTATTTAGCCCGAACTATGCAATAGAGATCCTATTTCATAAACCGGGTTTAATCGTACATTCAGGAAAGTTACAGGGGTAAACCCCTTCTCTTTCAAATGGAAATATTATAGTTCGGTTATTCCAAGAGGGAGTTCATAAACGTATTGAATTTCCTCAGGAGCAAGTGTTCTGTCAAAAACAGCAATATCATCAAAGAAACCCACATATTTTCCAGTGCCTAGTCTCATTGTAGCTTTATTCATATTCCAATTGAAAGGCTCTTTTATCGGACCTGTTGGCCCCATATATAACCCATTAATATACAACTTTGCTCTGCCAATTTCTTCAGCGTTAATTTTTTCCCAAGTCACTACCACATGAGTCCACGTATCCTTTCTAAAAGGAGGTTCGGAAACTTTCTGAAGACGGAAGAAAAATTCTTCGCCTTTTCCCTTCAAATTGTTGGGATCCCAGGTGGGTTGATCTCCAAAAAATCCTAATCGAAAGTCAGGCGGAACATCATTTTTCGTAATATCTACCCATATTGCATCACTGGCATAGTCTTTATCAGTAAGCTGAATTGGGTCACAATATCTGTTTGGAATCTCCTCACTGTTGAGTCTCATCCAAAAGGAAAGGGTGCCATTCCAGTTACTTTCGGCGAAAGCCATATTGCCTTTTAATTTATAGCCTGCTACCTGACTGGTTCCCAGCGGAAACTCCAAAGCAGCACCATACTTTCCGGCATTTTCCACTACTGAAATTGAAGTGCTGTCAAGTCCTAGGTTTACATCTGGCAGACTGTCTTTTGTGTATTTATTAAAATCACCATTATAAATATTTCTGTCGCCATTGCCAAAATCTGCCTCAGTACCCTGATCAAATGACACCCAAAAGGTAAGGGCATCAGATATCGATTGCCTTTCAATACTTATACTATCCATTTGTAATAATTCACTTTTTTCGTTGGAAGGCTTACTTGCAGGCGAACAAGCATAAAGAATAATTACTAAAAGGGATAATAGGTTAATTTTCGAAATCATAGTATAGAAGTTTATTCAAATATAGTCAAATATATAAACGTAGATTGTGAAATCTTTCTTAATTTAACCCGGTTTATACAATAGAATTCTGTTGCATAATTAGGATTTAAAGCCTAATATGTCACTATTTATTTTTAAAAAAGGCCACCGGCAATACCTTTATTAATTTCCTCAACCAATACAAAATAAGTCAGGCGAAAAGGCTATTGTTGATGGGGAAAAACGTAAGCGAAACTTGTTATGAGTGCAGCTTTGAAAGTCTTTCCTATTTCAACAGAATATTCAAAAAGGTTACTAAGGAGAACCCGTCGGCATTTAAGAAAAGACATCTGGATTTGTAAGAATGAGAAAGTTCAATCCGGTTTTTAATAATAATAAAATAACTATCTCAAATCTGTCATTGATACGAAATTGCTTCCTTATTTAATTAATAATAGATAACTAGCATTAAATTTCAAAAAAGGCACAATTCTGTATGAAATTAAGGTTCTTGTCAAGTGTTTTTTTATTGTTGACCTTTTTTTTAGGGTTTAAAAGCTATTCTCAGGATTCTTTAAACCACAGCTACCTGCATATTAATGGTTATTCGGTTATTTCTATAGGGTTAAACGGGGGGTATAGATCAGATTCAACAGGAATGTATAATGGATTGGGGCCTCAGGCTTCTATAGGAATAGTATTTACCGGAAATGAATATATAGGCTTTGCCATGAAATTAGGGATTAATACAATCCACTTTAATAATAAAAAGTACGTAATGG
>JAOUKG010000376.1 GCA_029882725.1 Cyclobacteriaceae bacterium | reverse complement strand
GCCTCCACTTTTATAAACGGAGCATCGGCCAAATGAGCAAGTCTTCTGGCTATTTCAGTTTTTCCGACCCCTGTTGCTCCAATCATCAAAATATTATTAGGAACAATTTCCTTCTGCAAATCTTCATCTGCGTTCATTCTCCTCCACCTGTTTCTCAAAGCGATAGCTACATTCCGTTTCGCATCATTTTGTCCTATGATATATTTATCTAGTTCAGCAACAATTTGATGTGGGGTAAGATAATTTTCAAGTTTGCTCATGTTCAAGAATGTAATTAGGTAGTTTTATTTTTAACAATAAAAGGAAAAAAAAGTTAATTTAATTCTGCTGATCTATCTTTTCTCTCGGGTTCAAAAGACCATTTCATAGGTGATTTAACAAGTTCCGGCAGCAATGCATTTTTCAAAACCTGACTTACTTCTTTCACAAAATGTATTTCAAGTCCTTGAATGTATTTTTCGTCAATCTCATCTACATCCCGCTTGTTTCGCTCACTTAAAATCAATTCTTTAATTCCTGCCCTTTTTGCAGCAAGAAGTTTTTCTTTAATTCCCCCCACCGGCAAAACTTTTCCACTTAAGGTTATTTCTCCTGTCATGGCCAGATTTTTCTTTACCTTTTGTTGAGTGTAAACAGAAGCAATTGAAGTTAAGATAGCAATACCTGCACTTGGGCCATCTTTTGGTACCGCTCCTGCGGGCACATGAATATGGAGATCATATTGACTGAACAATCTATAATCAATTTTCAAATCGGCAGCAAGAGATTTAAGAACAGACCAGGCAGTACGTGCAGATTCTTTCATTACATCTCCTAATTGTCCTGATAGTGTAAATTGTCCCTTACCTTTAGATAGATTAGACTCAATGAACAAAATTTCACCGCCAACGCGTGTCCAGGCAAGCCCTGTAACCACCCCGGCAAGTTCATTGTTTTCATACATTTCCCTATCGAATATTTCAGCACCTAACACCTTGATCACATCCTTACTCTCAATTTTTTTGTTGTACTTTTCTTCCATCGCGACCGATTTGGCTATATTTCTTACAACAGACGCTATATTTCTTTCCAGATTTCTCACTCCGGATTCACGTGTAAATCCTTCTATAATTTTCCGTATTCCGGAATCAGTGAAAGCAATATCTTTAGACGCTAAACCATGCTCTGTTCTTTGTCGGGGAATCAGATGTTTTTTTGCAATACTTACTTTCTCATCTTCTGTATAACCATTGATTTGAATAATCTCCATACGATCGCGTAATGCGGGGTGTATAGTATCCAAACTGTTGGCAGTGGCAACAAACAACACTTTTGATAAGTCGTATTCCACTTCCAAATAATTGTCGGTAAATGCATTGTTTTGCTCAGGATCCAATACTTCCAACAAGGCAGAGGCGGGGTCTCCCCTGAAATCTGAGGACACTTTATCTATTTCATCAAGGATAAAAACAGGGTTCGCAGATTTGGCTTTCTTAAGGCTCTGTATAATTCGTCCTGGCATGGCTCCGATATACGTTTTACGGTGCCCTCGAATTTCCGACTCATCGTGCAATCCACCCAATGACATTTTGACATATTTTCTATTCAATGCCTTGGCAATCGACTTACCCAAGGACGTTTTACCCACACCCGGAGGGCCATAAAAACATAAAATAGGACCTCTCAAATTATTTTTTAACTTCAAAACAGCAAGGTATTCGAGAATTCTTTCTTTTACTTTCTCAAGTCCGAAGTGTTCCTTATCCAAAACCTTTGAGGCCTTTTTAAGGTCGAAATTATCCGTAGTATATTCCTGCCAGGGCAAATCCAACATCAATTCCACATAATTCATGGAAATTGGATATTCGGGTGCCGATGGATTCATTCTCTGAATTTTATCCAACTCCTTAGTAAAATGAGCCTTCACTTCTTCAGGCCATTTTTTCTCTTCTCCCTTAATTCTAAGGTCTGCTATTTCTTTGTCAGGCCCATCGTACCCAAGTTCATCCTGAAGTACTTTTATTTGCTGTCTCAGGTAATAATCCCTCTGTTGTTGATCGAGATCGGTATGTACTTTCTTTTGGATTTCCTGCTTAAGTTCAAGCATTTGGATTTCCTTTAGCATATCCTCCAACAGCCGGGTAGATCTTTCAAGACCATCGGATAATTCAAGGAGGGTTTGCTTTTCCGCTACATCCACACTTAGGTTGGAAGAAAGAAAATGAGTTAAAAAAACAGGCGAACTGATATTATCAAGAGCCATTTGAGCTTCCTGGGGTATATCAGGGTTAAGTTTCAATATTTTTGTTGCTGCCTCTTTTAAGGACTCTATAATAGCTTTTACTTCCTTTTTCCGGAGGTTCATTGTGGGCTCCGGCAAGTAGGTTACCTTCGCCATCATGAAGGGATCTTCCTGAGTAATCTCATCTATTTGAAACCTGGATTTTCCCTGTATAATAATAGTTGTATTACCATCGGGAAGAACCAGCATTTTCAGGATCTTGGCTATTGTTCCTGTTTTATAAATGTCTTCTATACCCGGTTCCTCGTCGGCAGGATTCTTCTGAGCAATAACTCCTATCAACTTATCCCCTTTATTGGCTTTCTTCACCAACCTGATTGATCTTTTTCTACCTACAGTTATAGGAATAATAACCCCGGGAAACAGTACTGAATTTTTCAATGTCAGTATTGATAGTTCATCGGGATATTTAATTTTTTTATTAGGCTCCTCCTCAGGGTTAATCAAACTTATCAATTCCTCTTGCTCTGAAGATTCAAAATCACCTAATATTATATTTTTAAAATTTACTTCACTCATACAATTTCCTCTCAATATGTCAGTTTGACATATAAATTAACAATATCATTTGCTGTTGTATATTGTCAATAGCTATGCCAAAAACTTAATTTATGAAATGTTTTATATGAACCCTGAGATTATTTAGTAATCTTTTAGGTGATTAATGCGCATTTTACATTTATAAAAATGTATTAATATTGATTAAGGTTGCATTTTTTAGTAAATTGGTAGAATTTTGATATCATATTTAAAATAATATGAGGCTTTACCTTATTTGCCTGTTTGTAATTTTACTTTTTTCAGGCCAGATTTTTTCACAAAACAAAAAACCTGAAAAGAGCAGAAGGGTGTTGACCCTTGCCGTCACAGATACCATTGAACAGGTACCCGGGTTGGATATATATAGCTTTCCCAACGTCAATAAGGTTATGTATTATCGGGATGAAAAAAAGGCCAAAGCCATAATGGCTACTTATAATGCTGAAGATTGGGATGCTCTTTACCCCATGCTTATCGATTATATTTCAAATTTCGGAATAATGAACTTTTACAAGGACACCAAGCTGATTTGGCGCCTTGCAAAAATCACTGAAATGTATGGCAATTACGATGAGGCCTTAGCTCTTTATAAATTGGTACTACGGCATCACCGGGCCGATATAGATATTAGAACGGTTGAACTTCATTACGATTCATTGAATACTAATAAAACTGACTATTATGTGCCTTTGGAGTTTTATTATGAACTAGTGGATTACAGAAAAGAAGTCGACACCCTTCAGCCACCCCGATCGGTTTTATTAAATATGGGTCCAACTGTCAATTCAGACTGGTCTGATTACGGACCGTATTTAGGGAGCCAAAATAATCTGTTGATTTTTACGAGTAAACGGAATGGTCACATCAGTGGTGCAGGTATTGAAAATGATGAGGATTTGTTTGTAGCCAGAAAAAACAATCAAGTCTGGGAAAACGCCTTTGATCTGGACGACATCAATACCATTTACAATGAAGGTTCGGGCTGTCTTAGTAAAGATGGAAAGACCCTGATATTTGCACGTTGCAACTCCCCCGAAACCTATGGTGATTGTGATCTTTTTTCAGCTAAATTAGATATTGATAGCGCATGGAGACAAGTGAGAAATATTGGACCGGAGGTAAACAGTAAATCATGGGATTCTCACCCGTCTTTGAGTCCCTCGGGAGATACATTGTATTTTTCTTCCGACAGAATTGGCGGCTTTGGCTTGGCAGACATTTATTACTCAGTAAAAGACATAGAAGGAAACTGGACCGCCGCGAAAAATATGGGGGCCATAATAAATACCAGAAACTCGGAAGTATCACCCTTTTATCATCAGGAGTTTGATGTGT
>JAOUKG010000375.1 GCA_029882725.1 Cyclobacteriaceae bacterium | reverse complement strand
TTGTAAAATGGGATGATATGGGTAGACCCATAAGAATGATAGGCACTCATGCCGATATAACTGAGAGGAAAAATGCCGAATTGAATTTACTAAAGGCCAAAGAAGAGGCGGAAGATGCAAACCGGTCAAAATCTGAATTCCTTGCTAATATTAGCCATGAAATCAGAACACCAATGAACGCTATTCTGGGTTTTTCAGAAATTTTACTTAGAAAATCAACCGATGCTCAGCAAAAGGAATACTTAAAAACGATTTTGAGTAGTGGCAAAACCCTAATCTGCTTAATTAATGATCTGATTGATTTATCCAAAATTGAAGCTGGAAAACTTGACTTTCACTATGATTTTGTTCCTTTTTCTATTATTGTTAAAGAGGTAGAAGAAATGTTTCATAGTCAGGTACTAAAAAAAGAGATTAAACTTGAGTCTTTTTTGCCTTCCGATCTTCCTTCACTGTTAAAGGTAGATGAAATTAGAATCAGGCAAATCCTTATAAACCTGATAGGTAATGCAGTGAAATTCACTCAAAAAGGCGGGGTAGATGTTCTGGTTCGCTTTGAGAAAAAATCGAATGAACAACGGGGTGATCTCTATCTGGAAATCAAGGATACCGGAATAGGAATACCTAAGCGTGATTTAGAGTTGATTTTTGAATCGTTCCGGCAGGCTCGTGATGGAAGCGTTCGTCATTTTGGAGGAACAGGACTGGGACTGGCAATCACCCGCAGATTGGTGTCTTTAATGGATGGGACTATTCTGGTTAATAGTGAAGAGGGTAAAGGATCTGTTTTTACAGTTTGTATTCCATCGGTTAATTTTGAAGAGGAAAAACTACATGACATTAAACCGGCAGCGGATTTGGATAAAATAAAATTCCGGCCTTCCACAGTTTTGATAGTTGATGATTTGGATATCAATTTACAGCTTCTTCGTACATATTTGATGGGAATGGGAATTGATGTTTTTGAAGCAAAAAGCGGTGTTGAGGGAATAAAATTAGCTGAAATTTTAAAGCCTGATGTGATTTTTATGGATTTTAAAATGCCGGAAATGGACGGCAGAGAGGCTGCAAAAATTATAAAAAGTATGCCTTCTATAAAACATATTCCTATTGTTGCGCTAACAGCTTACGTACATTCACTTGATACTCCAAACATAAGTAAAATTTTTAGTGGGTTTCTTCCCAAACCTGTAAACAGAAATACGATATTAATTGAACTCATAAAATATATTCCGGTGGAGTCTCATTATCAGACAGCTATATTGGTACAGAGTGAAAAGAGTGGATTTGATAACCTTCTTGAATTGTTAGGTCCTGTGGCAGATGATTTTATCGAGCTTTTTGGAAAACGTGCTAAAGAACTTGTTGAGGTATTGGACATCACTGAATTAGAGCAGTTTATTAATGATCTTTATGACTATAATAAATCACATCAGTTGGAGGTATTAGAAGATCTTGTAGAAAGTTTGAAAAGTAAAATTGAAATTTTTGACATTGACGGTATAGAAGAAAACCTTGGAAAGTTCATTAAAGCTATTAACAGGGAATAGGGGGATTTTTTATCTTTGAAAAACCCCATCTTTGAAATGGTTCTGGTAAAGTATGTATTAAAAGATACTTTTAACTAAAATAATCCCAAAAATGGATAAGATCAAGATACTCAAAAAGATGATTTTTCTCATTCTATTGGTTTTATCCCTTTGAATTTGCTGAAAATCAGTGAGTTCAATGTAATCGGTTGAATTGTCCGGAAGCTGTCTATGATCATCTCTACTGTGGGTAACAGAACGCGATTTCCTTCCTTTCAACAAAGAAAGCCCTCTATCATTGAGGTATTTTCCCAAACCAGCAAAACCAATTCCCGTACTCATAGTGTAATATAAACAAATTAATAATTTTTATCAATAGTTTTTTTAAATCCTTTTAGGCCTTTCTGATATGATTACTATTTAAAATAATTGCCTGTAACTTCATCAAACTTCATCATTTTAATCAAAATACAGTCCCGGAGGAAAGGAATTTCACTTCATTATATTATTTACATTTATTATACAGTAATAGTTATAATACACATAGTTATATTGCATATTTACACCTAATAACCGTAGTAAAACATTTGTAACTATAATTTAATTTATGGAATCATATAAAAACAAACCCTATAATGAATTGTCCGTTGCACAATTAGTTGATTTATTCTCAAGTAAAATGAAAAATGAGTCGTTGGAGTTTTCAGAAATAAGAAAACAGATGGAAGCCTTTGAAATAGAGAATGACAAAATATCAACAATAATACGTTTAATTGATAGTCAAATTCATAGAGATCTTGAACTGGTTCAACATAATAGAAAGGCGAAATCTATTATGTTTATGGGGCTGGCAATTGCATTGGTTGGGATCACCATTACAATTATCAGTTATTTTGGAAGTGGAAGATCATACGTAATAATGTATGGGGCAATAGCTGTAGGAATATCCATGTTTTTTGGAGGAATGGCTAAAAAGCGATAAAAGTAAGTTTTGATTTTTACTTAGTAGATATAATAAAAAAAAGCTATGTTGATTGAATTTCAGAATTTATAAATTTAAATGCATAACTCAGAGCTAACCCAATTAGTCCTAAAATTGGATAATCATAGGCTGCGGAAATGCTGTGTGCAACAATCTGAGGGCTTATATCACCTGCAGCTTCAATAGAATTGAAGGCTTCCTTCATTGTTATAAATAGTCCAATAAACCCGAAAATCAGGCATAGAGCCCCTAAGGGAATAACGTATGATTTGTTTGTTTCATGTCCTTTTTTGAAAAGGATGTATTGTTTGATGCCATAGAATAGAATTCCGGCAATAATTAAATACTGTGATATTGCTATGTTGCTTTGAAGTGGGTTTGGTATCATTTTATCGTTTCTTGGATTACTTAATTCTTTGAGGTTTAACACTGTCTGTTTTAATCTTTTTACTGTTTAAGTTGCTTCTGGCTATATCAGTTTTGGGCAGTAGCAACTTAAACAGTAAAAAGGAATATTAAAAAAAAATCTCTGATATGAATTTTTGAACCGTCCTAATCCGGTTCTTTCAGTTCAAAATAATCTCTTATTTTTCTAATATATTTTTTATATTTAAGATTTAAAAACAGTAATAAAAAATTGGCTGTACCTCATCATCTTGAACATCTTATTAATCCAAAATTTAAATCGGCTTTTGTTGATTCTTATGGGTTTACCGAGGACGAGTATGCCTTGCTTTTGTCCTATTTTGACTTGAAGTATGTTAAGAAAAAGGAGTTTTATGCCAGAGCCGGTATCGTTTGTAAACATAAAACATATTTAAACAAAGGGTGTATGCGAAACTTTACAATAGACGAGCAAGGCCATGAACGTGTTTTGTTTTTTCATTTTGAAGACTGGTGGGTAGGGGATTTTGACAGCTTTTATTCTGGTAAACCGTCCGTTTGTAATTTTCAGGCCTTGGAAGATTGTGAGATTCTGGAAATAACCCAAAAGGATTTTAATTATCTGAAAACCAGAATACCCAAACTCAATATATGGCTGGCAGATAAACACACAAAAAAAGCCATTGCCAATAGCCAGAAAATGGTTGAAATAAAAACGCTTTCGCTGGAAGAACGCTACGAAAGATTGTTGTGTCAGGAACCGGAAGTTGTGAATAGAATACCCCTTCAATATATTGCTTCATACTTGAATGTGGAACCTCAGTCATTGAGTCGGGTACGTAAGAATATCCAATGCAAGAAAAAGTAATGCATGGTCGTTTTTTAACATAGGTTAAATATTTCGGAAGTTCGTTTCCATATTTTTGGATAGATAAAAATTTAATTCATTAAAAAAACTATTCATATGGAAACCATGACACAAGTAGAAGTAAACCCATCAAAAATATTACAGGTGGGTATGGGTTTTTTTTCTTCCAAAACTCTTTTATCGGCAGTAAACATGCAATTATTCACAAAACTTGCCGGAAAACAGCTGTCGGGTATACAAATAAAAGAGGAGTTGGGGCTTCATGAAAGGGGATTGTATGACTTTTTGGATACTCTTGTTGCAATGGGATTTCTACGTCGTACTGGCATTAAAGAGAATGCTGTATACGGCAATTCGGAAGATGCGGAAATATTTCTGGATAAAAACAAACCCAG
>JAOUKG010000374.1 GCA_029882725.1 Cyclobacteriaceae bacterium | reverse complement strand
AAGTATTTTGGCGATCATGATTTAGCCATGGAATCTACACAAAAAACATTTATTTCCATGTACAAATCTATTTCAGGACTTCAGGAGATTGAAAAGTTTACCCCCTGGCTTTATAGAATAGCCAGAAATCATTGTCACGATGAGGAAAGAAGTAAATCCCGTAAGTGGACGGTTTCTTATGGAGAAGAAAATGGTGAAGATGATCGGGTAAGGGAAATTCATGATCGGGAACCTGACCCTTATAAAAAGATGCACGAAAAAGATATTTGTGTGCTAATGGAGCAAGCCCTGGTGCTTTTAACTCCCGAACAGAGGGAAGTATTGATTATGAAAGAATACGAAGGGCTGAAATTCAGGGAAATAGCGGAGATTCTTGAAATTTCAGAAAATACAGTGAAATCGAGGCTTTATTATGGCCTCACGCACTTGAAGAAGATTTTAAGTGAAAAGAATTTTAATATAGAAATGATGTATTATGAATAAGGAAACAGATAAAATCAATCTTATTTCCTATCTCTACGGTGAACTTTCCGTAAAGGAAAAAAAAGATTTTGAGCTGCTTATGCAGAATAATCCTGAATTGAAAAGGGAGTATGAAGAGCTTGTTTCAACGCGTGAATTTACACAGAAGTTGAGTGATAAATCGATTGAGGAACCTTTGTTTATTCCCCCTGTAAGGAAGACAGGGTTCAAGTGGAAGCACTGGATGTCCGTAGCTGCTACGCTCTTGTTTTTTCTGCTATTTAGTTTTTTTACAGGGTTCAGAGTAAATAAGGAAAACGGACATTTAATTATAGGTTTTGGATTACCTCAAAAAATGGAAGAAAATGAATCTTTTACAAAACAGGAGGTAGAAAGTTTGCTGAATAAGTCATTGGCAGAATATGACGCTAAATTGGATGCTCGTTGGCAAAATGTTACGGGCTCTCTGGAAGGAAGGTTCTCACAATTGGAATTGAAAAATACCAATCAAATGAATCAGGCAGTAAATAGGTTGGCGAAGGAAAACCAACAACAAATTGAAGGGTATGTGGCTCAACTCTCGGAGGAACAGAAAGATCAAATCAAAACGCTTCTTGCCAGTCAATCAGAAAATCAGGAAGAATTTTTAAAAGATATCTTGTTGGATTTCGGCTCCTTTATGGAAAAGCAAAGGGCTTCAGACCTTGAATATATTGAATCTTATATTACCTCAGTGCAGGAAGAGTCAAGAAAAGGTGAAATAGAAAACAGGGAATTGTTAGCCAGTATTGTAAATCAGGCATCCAATAAAATAGTAGCAGATTAAGAAATTAAATAAAAATAAAATGAAAAAGTCAATCATAATAGTAATAGGCATTCTGACAGGTATTTTTGGTTTTTTAAGTACCGGGTTGAAAGCCCAGTCTATCGATGAAGAAAGAATGGAAAGGGATTTGAATATTGCTGAGAATATTCTTTCGGAGTTGATGAGTGAAAACAGGGAGATGATGCGTATAGGAGGAAGAGAGATCGAAGGAAGGTATGTTGAAGGATATGGAGTTATTTTTTCTGTAAAGAGTATGTTTTTTTCTTTCCGTGTTCGAACTATTCGGGGAGGAAATAATGTGGTAATTCAAGGTAATAATACTCGGGAGCGGGAGCAAAACAGAGAAGAAATAGAAGAGGATGATGAGTTGATTACGGTTGAGAGGGAAGAAGTCGGAGAGGAAAGTACTAAAATACTGGAAGATACCTGGAAAACTTTTCTTGTAGATTATGCCGATATGATAGGGCAATTAAAACCTTCCGATAAAGTTATGATTAAAGTTCAAAACGATCATAATCCGGCGATTTATGCGATAGGAGGGAAGAGTGAACTTCGGATAGCTACGGAGGGAAATGGGAGTTTGCTTTCTGCGGAATTAAAGAAGTCTGATATCACTGACTATAAGCAAGGCAAGATTTCAAGGGAGGAAGCCCTAAAGAGAGTAAAAGTTAGTGAATACAAACCCGAGGAGTTGGAAAGGGATGTTGTGGTTTTTAAAGGGATTTTTTCAGCAGTATTCAGCAATAACACATCAAGGAACTATTTTGTGAGCAGTGCTCCCTATATAGAACGTATAAAAGATATGGGTGTAATTTACAATTACTCATTTTTTTCTTCCTACCCCTCGTCTCAGGATGGAAACAGGATGCATGAAATGCCAACAGTAAAGAAAGAAAGCGTTTCACAACAAGAACGCGATGAAATTGTTAAAACGATGTATCCTGAGTTTGAAAAAGATGTGGCTCAGGCGATAGTTGAATATGGTAAAGGCATCACCAGTTTGGGTGATAACGAGTTGTTGATAATACGAGCCAAAATTACCACTTGTGAAGGGTGTGGGATTCCCAAAACAGTTGAGTTTTCCATTAAAGCCAAGGTGTTAAAAGACTATTCGGTGGGAAAGATTACACAAAATGCAGCTGTTAAGGAGGTTAAAATTGTGAAAACGGGTAATCAGTAGGGGGAGAAAGCCTTGGAGTTATCCAAGGCTTTTTGATAAAAAGAATGATGTGAGCTTTCTAAATAGTGGAGGGGTTAATTGTTGTAAAACATATTATTATATCGCAATTCCAAGAATCTCATTTCTCAAATCAAAAGCTTCTCTTAATTCCCATCCAATAACTCCAATACTCCCGTAGATCTCTGAACTATGGAAGGGTGACCTTTATAACTAACGGTAGCATCTCCACTGACATTAATATCTAGTAATTCTGCACAGTAAAGCTCTATATAGCCAATTCCACTGATTTCAATGCTGGTTTTCTGGGATTGAAAATTGTAATTATTGATATGGGCTGTGCCACTTACTTCAATATGCTGGTCATTCACGGTTCCTGATAAGGATACACTTGCTATTCCGGATAAGTTGATGACAAGCTGTTGGAGAGTCAGGTCTCCTTCTGAAATAATGTCATTAATGCCTGATGCGGAAATTGACTTCAGATCTGGCACTGAAATATTTACCCAAATCTCAATATTATTGTCCCTGAACCTTACGTTCTTGTCAAATCCTACATACAGGGTATTATTTTTGACAGACCATTCCATATAGCTGTATATCAGATCGGTGGTTTCAATGGAAACCGTTTGGGTGAGTGATTGAGTGATTCGTAAGTTAAGCTTCCCTTCTATGGAAATACCATCGAAAGAATTAACGGAAAGTGCATGCGATTTAACTTCACCATTTCCAGTGAGGTATATGTCCTCGTTACTGCATCCTTGTAATACAATCAGTAAAACAATGGATAAAATAAATTGATTTTTCATATTTATTTATTTTGAGTTTGATTTTTCAGTGAACAGTGAGTAGTTAAAACTCAAACCTATAATTCAGTATGGGGATGAGCCCGGCCATCGGATAATCAATAATTTTTTCGTTCTGGTCATCATAGACCTTGGCCCAGGTGTTCAGGCGATTGGTTACATTCTGAATATCCAGCGAAATAACATGTTGTGTTCTTTCTTTATAAATATGTAGTTTGACTCCTATATCTGTCCGGAAATAATCTTTTCCTTTAGTGGAATAAATTTCATTGAAATTATATACTGCCTTCCCTTCGATTTTCGATGCTTCCAGATCAATGGGAACCAGTCTTTTTCCTCCCGACCAAACGATCTTCGCATTGAAGCCAATCATTTTGTTTTCTTTCCAAGGAAACTCTTTTCCCCCAACCAGATTATTGATGTAATTCACGTTGTATTTCGAATTCATCCATTCTCCATTGGCAGGTTGGTACTTTGATTCAAATAATGAACTGGAGAAAAGGAAGTAATAATCATTGCTGAAATACTTCTGAAGTGTCAGCTCAACCCCATAATTTTTCGCTTTACCAATATTGTCCAGCGTATCACTTACGGAAAGGCCTCCAAAGGCAGGAGAATTAAACTTTTCAGGATTAACAGGTACCGGTAGATTGGGAATATATTGATAATAGGCCTCAGTTTTGATGTTCAGGTTCTTCCTGATCATTCTTTCATAGGAAACAACAAAGTGATTGGCTTTAGTCAGGTCCAGATTTTTATTAGGAAGGTATTCCGCATTTTCCGAAACATCGGTATCAACAAAGTAAACCAATAGATTTTCATGTCGGCTGTGTTGACCCAAGCCGAAGCCAAGCTTTTGCTGGTTCTTCATGGCGAAGGTCAGCCCCAGTCTGGGTTCCAA
>JAOUKG010000373.1 GCA_029882725.1 Cyclobacteriaceae bacterium | reverse complement strand
GCTATAATATCTGTCAATTCTCATCCAATGCATTTCTCTTCTCATTATTACCTCGTCCCTTCCAACAACAGGTATGTTATTTTCAGCTTGACAGGCAATTGTACATGTACTACAACCTGTACACGAGTTAAGGTCTATTGCTAATCCCCAATGATGATCAGGGTATTCATGTCCTTTCCATAAAGAAAGCATCCCGGGAGCAACACTTCCTGTTTCTGATTTCCAGGTGGAAATGGAAGGTGCATATCTTCCTGCAGATGGGTTTTTTTGATATTCTCCTAAAACAGATTCTTGTATTACAAATTCTCTATTCATGAAAGTTTCATGAGTTTGAGTTTGTGCTACTTGATAAATGTTTTCAGATTTTTGAATGCTAATTCCAGAAATTACATTGTATGAAACAGCTCCATTTATTATAGAAGCAAATGGATAAGCATTTATTCCTTTACCATCACCTACTTTTCCTGATACAGTCCGTCCATATCCCAAAGCCAAACCAACAGTACCTTTTGCTTGTCCTGGTTGAACCAAAACAGGTACTTCCAATGTTTGATCACCAATAGTTAAATTGGCCATATTACATTTTCCTTCAAACATGGATATTCCTATTTCAGCAGCATCCGATTGAGACAAAGTTAAATAGTTGTCCCATGTTGCTTTTGTGATTGGATCAGGCATCTCTTGTAACCAAGGGTTATTGGCATCCCTGCCATCTCCTATTCCAACATTGAAATACAATGCTAATTCAAAACCATCACCTGTTTTATAAGTGGTAGCTATTTTAGTAGCAGCACCTGCTAAATCGCCATTAAAACCTGTTGATGACACATTACTTTCAGCTGAAGAATCAATGTCTTCAGCTATAGGAGCATTCAATATTTCTACTTGTGCACCCTCTACTTTATTAGTGTAGATACCATCGTGTAGACAAGAATCAAAGAATTGCTGAAAATCAACAAACTTAGACTGATTTGAGTAATAGTTTTGCATCCATCTGTTGGATACATAAGTATAATAATCTGAAGCATTTCCTGACCATGATAGTAAAGACTCTTCAGCTTGTCTTGAATTAAATATTTTTGTTATTGCAGGCTGAATAAGGGTTAGCAGACCTGGCTTTGGCTCTGCATCTCCCCAAGATTCCAAATAATGATTTCCAGTAGCTACAATCTTTACTAATGAACTAGTTTCATCGTATCTATCGGCAGTACTTACAGACAGAGCCGCTTTACCAATATTTTCCGCAATTTGTTTTCCTTTCGGGTGATTATAAACAGGGTTACAATCAAGGAATATCACTGATTTAACACTTCCTGAAGCCAATTCTTTAACAAAAGCTTCCATTTGGCTGTCATCTCCAGATCTATTTGCTGAATAGTTATCCAAATCAATAGTTTTACCATAATTTCCCAAAAGATTATTAATGGCATTAACTACAACTTGTACAGCAGTATCATTAGTACCTGAAACAACAAGAGACTTGCCTTTTGCATTCCAAAGATCTTCTGCAGCTTTATCAACATTATCAACCACACCTCCTCCTGATATAGGAGAAGTACCAGCTCTTTTAGCAAGTGCATTATACAATGCAACTACAGCAGGGCCTTGTTGAGAAGGTTTAATTGCAGTACGATAATCTGCATTTGCACCAGTCACAGAAAGATTGGATTCAAATTGATAATGACGTGACATTGTCGTTTTACCACTTCCTAATTTTCGTGTTTGGCTGTATTGTTTAGTATATTCAATTGGAGAAACCCAGGTTCCTAAAAAATCCGCATCAAAAGCAACAATAACTTCAGCTTTACTAAAGTCATAAGAAGGCAATACTGATTTCCCGAAAGAAGTTTTATTTGCCTGTATAATACCTGATACTGATTGAGTATCGTATTGAACAACTTTTGTATTTGGATATTTGGCAGTAAAATCGTTTAAAACCTTTTTAGTACTAGGGCTTAAGATTGTTTGTGTAACAATTCTAATTTGACCAGAAGCAAGACCTGCCTTAATCTCTTTATCTATTGTTACCCAATCGGTATCAGCACCGTCTTTCTGAGGGTTTCTTAATCTCGAATCGTCATAAAGGGACAACACACTTCCTTCTACAATTGCACTAGTCCCCCCTTTTGTAACAGGAGATAAGTTGTTCCCCTCAATTTTTATGGGGCGCCCCTCTCTGGTTTTCACCAAGATACTGCAAAAGTCTCCTCCTTGCATATAGGTCGACGCATAAAAATTAGGAACACCTGGATCTAAATCTTCGGGTTTATTAAGATAAGGTATAGCTTTTCTAACAGGGGCTTCACATGCGGCTACAGTTACGGCAGCTACGCTAAAACCCATCAATTTGAGAAAATCCCTCCTGGAAGTGCCATCTTCATAGCCCTTATCACCTTTAACAGGAAGGTATTCTGCGAACTCTTTATCCGCATATTTTACAAATTCAGGATCGTTGGTTAGTTGCTCCAATCCTTTCCAATATGTCTTTTTTATCTCTTTCATACCAGATTACTCTGTTGCTGATGAATTATTAAATTAAAATCAATAGTGACACTTTGCACATTCCAAACCACCAATATCTTCAACGGTCATGATTTCATTGCCTTTGCCTTTGTGATACTCAAGCAACTTTTCATAATATGCATTTCCTTTTGAATTTACTTCGGTAGTACGATGGCATTCAACACACCATCCCATAGTAAGATTGGTTTGCTGCTCTACGACTTCCATTTCCTGTATTTGACCATGACAAGTTTGGCATTCCAACCCTCCTACCTGAACGTGTTGAGAGTGATTAAAATAAACAAGGTCAGGCAAATTATGTATTCTTACCCACTCTATTGGTTGATTATTTTCAACCGCAGCATATATCTTCTGAATTTCAGGACTCTCAACCAGAATAGATGAGTGACAATTCATACAAATATTTGCTGAGGGAATATTCGCACTTTTACTTTTCCTTACCCCAGTATGGCAATAATTACAATCAATCTGATTATCACCTGCATGTATTTTATGGCTAAATGCAATAGGCTGAGTTGGTTTATATCCCCTTTGGATGCCTATCGAAAACAACCCATTGATTACTCCTTTAAAGATGAGAGCCACAATCAAAAAAGTTGCGATAAAAATGAAAGGTTTGCTTCTTACAAGAGACGAAATAGAAAAAGATTGACTTACAATTTCTTTATCTTCCTCGGATACACCCTCTTGTTTATTAAGGTAGCGCTTCATCACGTTTACAATCATGATAAGAACTCCAAAGATTAAAACCAGAACTACTACCAATCCAATTAAAATTAGATTAAGATATTCTGAGGGCGCTGAGGCACTTCCTGTGCCAACATCAGCTGCACCTCCATCTGTTGGAGCTACAACGGCAGGGCCCTTGTTCGTTTCATCTTTAATATAAGCCATAAGTGCCATGATCTGCTCATCCTCAAAAGGGAAAGCAGTCATATAGGACTTATATTCATTATATAAGGCATTGGCATATTCATCCCCACCTTGAATCATCTTGGGAGGATTTTTGATAAATGATTTGATCCAGTCTATGGAAGGTGCCCTGTTATACACATCTTGTAATGCAGGACCTACCAACCGTTCGTGAATTTTATGACAAGCTTTACAATTACCGTCAAATAATTGCTTACCTGTGCTAATCACTGCGGGATCATCGCTAATAATGTCCTCTTGAGCAACAGCAACTGAATTGCTGAAGGCAAAAAGGACAATAAAAAGAATAGCGAAAACTGAATGAGTTAGATTTCTTATTAACATTCTTCCTAAGTTAGGTCTTGGTCTATTTCCGGTCACAAATCTACTACCCCATTTAATTATTTCAAACCCTATTTTCGGTCTTTTGAATTTAAATAGAAACAAAACATCATATTTCCCGTACGATAATCTTTAAAAAACCCGTTTTTTAGAAGAATTCGAACAATTAAACTCACTATTTAGAATGTTTTTAAATTATAAAAATGTAAAAATACTGTACTTTTCAACACGTTTAAATAAATATTCCTTACAATTCGCAATCATCTTGAGCTTACAATTCATGGAAATCAAAAAATCCTAATTTTTTAACGGTCAAATAAGTGCAATTCCAATTAAAAACATACATAAGAAACTTTATTTATTAAAACGCATCATAAAACCCTTCCATTCTGTAATTAACTACTTCTTTA
>JAOUKG010000372.1 GCA_029882725.1 Cyclobacteriaceae bacterium | reverse complement strand
TTCCCCGTTATTTTCCTTTCCTTCTTCAGCCATTTATTTTAACTTGTTAAAAAGCGTTTAAATTTCAGCGCAATTTAATTAAAAAATACGATTTGGGTACAATATTTTGCACCAAAAAGAGGTATATTTTAAGTAGTTAAGACGTAAAATTTCAGGGAATAGAATGAGGTAAAAAATACCAAACTTTTTTATTCTATTATTTGGCTTTTTTAATGCCTGAATTAGTTAATAAAGCACTTTTACTAAAAAATACAGGTAAAAGATCCTGTTATTTGAATTCACTATGAAGTTTTTGGAATGTAAGCGCAAACCACAAATTTTCAATACGGATTTAATTTGCCTTTATTCTTTCTTTTATATTTTAATAAACGCGGGTAGTTTTCACCATAGTTTGGGTTTTGCTTTTTCCAAACAGGGTGAACCCGGCTTCTGTACTCCCTATCACCATGTTGATGATTCATTTGAATATGACAATTTTTAATAAAACATTTTGGCATAGAAGGCATTTGTAATATCACACCAAAATTTACGGTTATTTCATTTGCATTATGCTTGAATTCAGCACCAATTGGCGAGGGAATAATGAAATTCTTGTATTCAAATCCTGCCCTCAAATAAGGTCGGAAATATTCGGATTTTTGCCATTCCACTCCCGTTCCCAAATTAAACATCCAACTTTTTGATGAATACTGAATTCTTTTACCAGGCCCCCAACCTCCTACCCTTAAATCGGCAGAAAAAAGAAAATCCTGATATCTATAAAACTCCCCACCCAACATTCCATAATATTTTTTAACAAAAAGTACTGAAACTCCTGGTTTCCAGGTTTCAATATCAGACTTATAAGAAGAAGGCCTAAAACCAGAGGTTAAAAATTGAGGTTCAAATGTATAGCCTCCCCCCAATCGGAACCGATAAATTTTAAAATACAAAGCTGCATTTATTGGAATACCAGGTGATTTGTTTCTAAATTTTAAATCAGAATCCGGAATTACAACAAAATCAGGTTCGGCCGATGTAAAAGCATCGGTAGTTAAAGTAGTATTAAACCATTGTGAAAGAGATTCACCAATATTTCCGGAAACAGGATCGTAAACAGGGTCATTACTTGTTGGAAAAAAAATTCTGGTGCCTAAACTACCTGAATATATCCCATAACCCACTACTTTATGACTATAAAGTGCAGTATTTAGGCCTGTGGTAATCTCTAAATTAAATTTAGAAAGAAACCCTCTGAACCTACTGTGGGGAATAGCCTCGTGGTACCAGCCTGGTGGTGTTCTTACTCTATTCTTCTCCGCCTCTTTAGATAATCTTTTTAACTCTCCATCATTATCCCTTCGCTGAGCAAAACTGCCGCCCAAAAACACAAGGTTTAATAAAACAAGAATAAGGAGGTTTTTCATAAGTTAAAAAAAAATATGGATGGCTAACAATCCAATTACTTGACTTTAAAAGTTGTTAAAAAAGATTTGAAAACATGTAAATGATCAATTTCAAGTCTCTTGCCTATATCAAGTACTTTTTCATACTCTACTTTTGAGATTGAATGAACCTCAACAATTTCATTTTCTCCATAAAGAAAGAAAGCCGTCAAATATCTTACCAAAATATTAGGTGTACCCATTAATTCTTTTGAAAAACTTTCGAAATCAGGAATTTTATCTTCCGAATTAGCTTCTACTTTTTCTGCATCAAAAGATTTATTCATACAAAGTTTGATAGCAAGCATAAATCGATCTTCCCATTTATCAAACGATTTAATAAAAAACTTCATGGCTCTGGCTACTGGATCAGATTTCCAGAAATACCCGCCCTTGGACATCTTTCTCGCCATTTTATTAAGTGAAATCTCTTCAAATAAACTTATACTTCCATTTGCATAAGCAATTCCAACTGCAGGAGTCATCAAAATTAAGGAAAGAAAATCATGAGTACTTATTTCCAGATAAGGAGCCTCTGATTTGATAAACTGTCTTCTTAACTCCTCTGTAGCACTAGTGATTTCAGGAATCTCTAAAAAAGTTTGAACTTCATATTCGGTAAACATAGCCTATTTTTACTCTTAAATATACAAAAAACTATTTCCTAACAAAAAAAAGCAAAATTTAACTCCTTTTAAACTATTAGGAAATAGTTTTTTTTACATACTAAATTAACACTGGTCCAATACGATTTCTAATTATGTATTATTACCTAATCAGTGTTTAAGGTAACTACATCTAATTCTCAGTCTCCTCTTCTTCCGTTATACCTAACAAAATTGCATCATACCTTTGCTTTACATCTTCATCACTTTTAAGTGCCTTGCTTATTTTATTAAACGTTCTACCTCCATCGCCCACATAATCTTTGGCTAAGCTAGAGTACACCTTCTTTAATTCCAATGTCATCGAATCTTTCACAAAATCAATACTGTTCAAAAATTCAACTTCTGCTTCATTGGCTTCCAGTTCCGCCAATTTGTCAGTATTTCTACTGTATTTGTATAATTCATTATATCTTGTACCTGTAATTTCTTCAGTTGAAGCCACCATTTCCTTTATAGTTTTTTCTACATTTCCTTTTAACACATCTATACTATCCATCATTACTGCATATCTCGTAAGTTCTTCATCAGTAATTTCCTCTTGAGCTAATGCCACAAAACTGTTAAGAATGGAAAATAATAAAATTAAGATTGAATAGAGTTTTAACTTCATAGCTTTTAAAATTTGATTTGTTTATACCTTTAATTAATTGTAAAACCTTAAAGGTAACTATGTTAGAGAACTAATAATAATTTATTAATACATACTGGCCTGATTATATGAAATTTGGTTAATATCTTTTATGTATTGACAAATACATAATTATATGGAAAAATCCCTTCTTAATAATTAAATAGTAAAGCCTATTTTAAAATTAAAAAACCTTGCTGAGAGTGCATTTGGAATTGCTATTTGTCTGCCAGAAACATCTTCCACCCAACTGTAGGTAATGGTGTTATCACTCCCTAACAAATTAAGTATTTCAAGAGATAGAAATGCTTTATACTTTTCTTTTATAATATCTCTGGTAAATCCTAAATCGATACGTTTATACATTTCTCCTGTAAAATAAGATCTATATATAATATTGCCAGGAGGTCCAAAAGGAAGTCCGGTTCCAAATTGAAGGTTTATTGAAACTTTCATGTTTGGGTTTTCCGGAAAATGGTCCTGAAAATACAAACCGAAAGTAACTCGTTGATCTGAAGGCCTTCTAATAAAAGTATTATTTGTATTATCGAGTTTTTCTTTGGTTGACAAAATGCTCAATGAGAACCAACTTTCTGTACCTTGTATAAATTCACCTCCAAATCTTGAATCTAATCCTGTTGCATAGGCGGTACCTGAATACGAAGGAAGGTAACGAATTTTTATATTATCAATATCATACGGGATAATATTCCACAGATATTTATAATAAACTTCAGAGACAAAATTAAATGGACGATCCCAAATTTTTAAATTCATATCCAAACCACCCACCAAGTGAAATGAAGATTGTGTAGAGCTATTTAAATAATTCAAATTACCACTTGATTCCCTGTATTCCCTATAAAATGAAGGTTGATAGTGCACACCCGCACCTGAATGGAAAGTTACATTTACGCCATTTATTTCAGTAGGTAATTTAAAATATAGCCTGGGTGCAACCAATACTTCACCTGTTAATCGGGGGCGGATAAACCGGATTCCTCCCTCTAGTGTACTACCCGATTTAAAATAATATTTTGTTTGCGAGTAACCTGCAAAACTAGTGTTCACCAAAATATTATTGGCCACTGCCGATTCAAAATTTGTAATATAATCAGCAGAATCCACAAATGAATATTCATTAAGTTCATCATCAAAATCCGCAGAATTAATTTGCACCCCCCACTCCCACTCCATATTGCCAGCATTGTTTAAATGCACATTATTAAGTCTTATATCCAAAATATTTGCATTGAGGGCATTCCTTGCATATTTAAAATTAGTTCCTATCCCGCGGGTAACCAGACAATCATTATAAGTTGTTGAAGAAGGATCTTTATCGATGTCACAAAGACGATACCCTCCTTCAATATTGGTATCTTCACTTTCAGACGTGGTTATTCCTGAAATCACTAAATCGGTTAGCCAATTTTTTGAAATCAAGTGTTTAATGCGAAGGCCCGATTGAAAA
>JAOUKG010000371.1 GCA_029882725.1 Cyclobacteriaceae bacterium | reverse complement strand
GGGTACAACCTTGACGAGTTAAGCAATGCAATTACAGGAAATACTTCTGCATTTTTTGAGCCCACAATTGATTATGTGATAGTTAAAATACCACGTTGGAATTTCGATAAATTTGAAGGGGCCGACAGAACGCTTGGACTGCAAATGAAATCGGTGGGAGAGGTAATGGGTATTGGAAGAAACTTTCAGGAAGCTCTTCAAAAAGCATGTCAATCTCTTGAAATAAAAAGAAACGGGCTTGGTGCCGATGGTAAAGAACTCCTTAAGCAGGATGAAATACTTTATAGTCTTAAAAATCCAAGTTGGAATCGTCTGTTTCATATTTACGATGCTTTTAAATTAGGGATTCCCCTTAAAACTATTCAGAACTTAACCAAGATCGATAAATGGTTTCTTGATCAAATAGAAGAGTTGATTTTCGTTGAAAAAGAAATAGTTAAATACAATATCGACACCCTTCCAAACGACTTATTAAAAACAGCAAAGGAAAAAGGATATGCTGACAGGCAATTGGGACACCTCCTTAAATGTTGGGAAAGTGAAGTGTTTGATAAAAGGAAAAAATTGGGAATAGAGAGAGTATATAAGCTCGTTGATACTTGTGCTGCCGAATTTGAGGCAAGTACTCCTTATTACTATTCCTCATTTGACGATGAAAATGAATCGGTGGTTTCAGACAGGAAAAAAGTAATTATTCTTGGTTCGGGACCTAACAGGATTGGACAGGGTATTGAATTCGACTACTCCTGCGTACATGGTGTCCTTGCTGCCAAAGAGGCTGGTTATGAAACTATTATGATCAATTGTAATCCTGAAACTGTTTCAACAGATTTTGATATTGCTGATAAACTGTATTTCGAACCTGTATTTTGGGAACATATATACGATATTATCCAACATGAAAAACCCGAAGGTGTGATTGTTCAGTTGGGTGGTCAAACAGCTTTGAAATTGGCTGAAAAACTTGAGAGATATGGTATTAAAATAATTGGTACCGACTTTGAATCACTCGATTTAGCTGAAGATAGAGGGAGTTTCTCCTCTCTTTTGAAAGAAAATGATATTCCCTATCCAGAATTTGGAGTTGCCGAGGATGCTGAAACAGCTCTGGAAATTTGTAAAGATATTGGATTTCCCTTGTTGGTAAGGCCCTCCTATGTACTGGGAGGCCAAAGTATGAAAATTGTTATCAATGAAAAGGAATTGGAAGAACACATTGTGGACATTCTCAACAAAATGCCCGACAACAAAGTGCTCCTTGACCACTTCCTTGATGGTGCTATTGAAGCCGAAGCCGATGCGATATGTGATGGTGAGGATGTCTATATCATTGGTATCATGCAACACATTGAACCGGCAGGAATACACTCTGGTGACTCCTATGCGGTGCTACCTCCTTATAATTTGGGCGACTTCATTATTAAACAAATTGAAACCTACACCAAAAAAATTGCTTTGGCTTTGAAAACAGTAGGGCTTATAAATATTCAGTTTGCCATAAAAGATGATAAAGTTTATATCATTGAGGCCAACCCCAGGGCCAGTCGTACCGTACCTTTTATTTGTAAGGCCTATGATGAACCTTATGTCAATTATGCCGTAAAAGTGATGCTCGGTGATTTAAAGGTGAAGGATATCCCCGTAAACACTAAGAAAAAAGGGTATGCAATTAAGGAACCTGTATTTTCGTTTAATAAATTCCCAAATGTGAATAAAGAACTGGGACCTGAAATGAAATCGACCGGTGAGTCCATCTATTTTATTGATGATCTTATGGATGATTATTTTCTAAAAATTTACTCTGAACGTAATTTTTACCTGTCGAAATAAACCAATCCAAATTTGAATTAGTTATGAAGTTTATATTAATAATGATTCTGATTTTGTTTATCCTGTTTAGGATAGGTGGGTTTTTTATGCGAATCCTAATGGGATTTGGCGAGAAAGATCAGCCTAAAAGTCGACAAACAAAAGATGGTGTCAATATTAATCCAACGGGAAAGGGATCTATAAATAAAAAGGGATACTCAGGTGGGGAATATGTGGACTATGAAGAAGTAGATTAACACTGCAATCAATCATTATGAAATTGAAATTCCATAAGTATCAGGCTACGGGCAATGACTTTATTGTTTTTGATGGAAGAAATCAGGATGTTCCAACAAATGGATCTTTTACTTCCCGGATTTGTGATCGACGATTTGGAATTGGTGCCGACGGTGTAATTATCATTAAAGATCATGCCGAATATGATTTTGAAGTGCTGTATTTTAACCCGGATGGCTCCCAAAGTTTATGTGGTAACGGTACCCGGGCAGCTGTGAGGTTCGCCGAAAAAAACAGGTTATTTTCTGGGAATAGTACTATTTTTATGGCCTATGATGGGTTGCACGAAGCCCACTTACTACCAGAGGGCAGAATAAAACTTAAAATGAACGATGTACATTCTGTCAGGTATTTGGAAGATGGTATGTTTATTGATACCGGTTCACCTCATTTGGTATGTTTTGTTGACAAGGTAGATAAGGAAAATGTACTCGAAAATGGAAGAAAATTGCGTTATGAAACACCAATTGAAGGTGGTACCAACGTAAATTTTGTGGAATTGATAGGTAAAAATGAATTAAAAATACGAACCTATGAACGTGGGGTTGAGCAGGAAACCTTATCTTGCGGCACAGGAGTAACGGCATCGGCCATTGCTGCTGCAATTAAAGAGGTTAAAAGCCCTGTAAAACTAAATGCACGTGGTGGAACTCTTGAAGTCCATTATGAGGGAAATGAAAAGTCTGGTTTTAACAATATCTACCTGATAGGCCCTGCAGAAGAGGTTTTTGAAGGGTTTTTGCCATAAAAAAATTGATTTATTAACTAAAAAACCTGTAAGGTATAAAAATACATGTTGAATTTAATCGCTAAAATATTCGGCACCAAATCCGATAAGGATATTAAAAAACTGGCTCCTCTTGTAAATAAAATAAATGAGGAGTATAAATACCTTTCCAATATAAGCAATGACCAACTTAGGGAAAAAACCAGTGAAGTAAAGGCCGAAATTGATAATTTTCTAAAAGCTATCGATGACGAAATTGCACAATTGCATGGGCAAATCAACGATAATCCAGAAATGGATGTTTATGAAAAAGAAGGCCTTTTTGAAAGAATTGACAAGCTGGAAATTGAAAGAAATGTAAAGCTGGAAGAAGTTTTAATGCAAGTACTTCCAAAAGCTTTTGCCATTGTAAAACAAACAGCACACAGATTTAAAAACAATACTCAACTTGAGGTTGAAGCTAGTGATTTTGATCGGGAAATGGCTGCAATTCACGATCATGTTTCTATAAATGGAAACAGAGCTATCTGGCAAAATGCATGGAATGCCGCAGGCGCTAAACTTACCTGGGCGATGGAACATTACGATGTTCAGCTTATTGGTGGTATTGTGCTTCATGAGGGTAAAATAGCCGAGATGGCCACTGGAGAAGGAAAAACACTTGTTGCTTCTTTACCCGCATTTCTAAATGCTCTGGCCAAACGTGGAGTGCATATAATTACAGTAAACGACTATCTTGCACGCCGAGATAGTGAATGGATGGCGCCACTTTTTGAATTCCATGGTTTAAAAGTAGATTGTATTGATAAACACGAACCTCATAGCCCGGAGCGTAAGGCTGCATACAATGCTGATATAACATACGGAACAAATAATGAATTCGGATTTGACTATCTGCGTGATAATATGTCAAAGCATCCGGATGAATTGGTTCAGAGAAAACACCATTATACCATGGTCGATGAGGTTGACTCCGTTCTTATTGATGAAGCTCGAACGCCGCTGATTATAAGTGGCCCTATTCCAAGAGGAGATGAACACGAGTTTCATGACCTTAAACCCAGAATTTTAAAATTGGTCGAAGAACAAAAAAAATTAGCTTCCCAATTCTTAAATGATGCAAAAAAGTTTCTAAAAGATGATCAGGGAAGTAAGGAGGGTGGACTTGCCTTGTTTAGAGCGTATAGGGCCCTTCCTAAATATAAACCCCTCATTAAATTTTTGAGTGAAACCGGAATTAGACAAATTTTACAGAAAACTGAAAATTTCTACCTTCAGGATAATCAGAAAATGATGCCTGAAGCCGATGATCCTCTGTTTTTTACTATCGAAGAAAAACAGAATTCTGTTGAACTTACC
>JAOUKG010000370.1 GCA_029882725.1 Cyclobacteriaceae bacterium | reverse complement strand
TATCACCCGGACACCCTCACTAAGTGAAACTCTGTAAACTTCTATGTTTTTGTGGTATTTCTTATAATAAGCGTCGGTAATTTTGGCCGTAATACTTTCCGAAATTTCTTTAGGTATCAGATTGATAGTACAACCGCCAAATCCACCTCCCATCATTCTGCCTCCCAATACAGCTTCTTCCTTATCAATAAGAGCAATAAGGTAATCAAGTTCATCACAACTTACTTCATATAATTTGCTAAGACCTTCATGCGTTTCACGCATTATCTTACCTACTTTTGTTAAATCATTCTGGTGCAAAGCGTCAATGATTGTCTCCACTCTTTTATTTTCTTCAATAATGTACCTACACCGGTCGTAAGTTTTTGTATGCACTTTTTCCTTTATTTTTTTCAAATCATTCAAAGTAGCATCCCTCAACGATTTTATTTCAGGATTTACATACTTCGAAAGGGCTTCAACTCCCTCTTCACATTGCTCTCTGCGTGTATTATATTCTGAAGAAGCCAGCTCATGATGAACCATACTGTTGAATAAAATCAACTCATGGTTACCCAAATCCAATGGATGATGCTTGTATTCCATACTTCTGCAATCCAACTGAATTACCTGATTTTCCCCACCAAAAACGCTTGCAAACTGATCCATGATTCCACATTTCACTCCTGTAAATTCATGCTCTGCCGCCTGACCGGCAAATGCTAAATCCATTTTGGATAAATTACCTACAAAAAGTTGATTGAAAGCATGGCCAAATCCACATTCCAAAGCAGCAGAAGATGAAAGCCCGGAACCTACAGGTATATCACCGCTAAACACAGCTTGGAATTGCCCCATTTTTACGTTTCGATTGAACATCTGTTTTACAACACCCCGAATATAATTAGACCACCCTTTGTTGCCTCTTGTAATATTGTCTTGAGCCAAAAATGTGTCCTCCTCATTGAAATCAATACTAAAAACAGTGGAACTCGTAGTTTCACACTTACCCATGGCAATATAAATGGCTTTATCTATTGCACCCGGCAAAACAAACCCCTCATTATAATCGGTGTGTTCACCCAACAAATTGATACGGCCCGGGGCATACACCAAAACCTGCGGCTCAGAACCAAATTTACTCTTGTACCGGGCAGTAATTTTTTCTATCAATTTTGTGTTCATTTGTTGTTATTTGGCTGCTGATAAACTTAAATCGTTATTTCTTCATTCTGCTGAATAGGTTGAGACATATACCTACAAAAGAAGCATTTGAGGCTTCATTATATGTGTTTTGGCATTGAAACCCAAATGTAACATCTTGTGTTTCACAATGCCAAAACCTAATCCATATTTTTTGTACGGCAATGCTCTCAAAATAACCACCACCTTTCCATCTTTGAATACCATCGGTATACATCGCTTCCACCTGCTTACCCGTGAATTCTGTGTTTCCGGTAGAATGATAAACTTAAGATACTTGAAAGAGCGGTTGCCTTAGGAAAAGCATTGTAAATAAACGTTTAAGCTCTACACATTTCATTAAAAATTACTCATAATACCTTAACTTTAAATTTAGTGGATATTGTTTTGAAATAAATTACAATGTAATTACTTTGTAACTACATTGTAATCAAGTGTAAAATATGCAAGTATCCATTATTAAAATTGGAAATTCAAAAGGAATACGGTTAAGCAAAATCATTATGGAAAAATACCAATTAGGCGAAAAGGTGGAACTGATTCTGGAAAAGAATCAGATTGTAATAAAACCCGTGAAGAAACCAAGGGTAGGATGGGAAGAGGCTTTTATACAGATGGCCAAAAAAGGGGACGACAATTTGTTGATAGACGATGTTTTTGAAGATGAAAGTCCTGAAGAATGGAAGTAAAACAATATCATATAATTCTTGTAAATCTAGATCCTACTATAGGAAGTGAGATAAAAAAAACCAGACCTTATATAGTAATCTCACCCAACGAAATGAACAAACACCTTCTTACAATAGTTATTGCTCCCATGACCACCACCCTCAAAAAACACCCCACAAGAGTGGAAATCGTTCATAACAGCAAAAAAGGATATGTAGTGATTGATCGGATCAGAACAATAGACAAAGCCCGGATTATAAAATCACTTGGTGAGTTATCAAATAAAGAGAGTACAGAAATAAAAAATGTAATTCGGGAGTGCTATGTAGATTAAGAACAATTTAAACATAATGTCAGGCAGTAAAATAAAATTGTATTTTTTACAATAATGTTATAACTTTATTATAATAATTACTATCTTTAATCTATGATCAAGTTACTAATTACTGTAGGCAACAGCAAGGCTATCATTTTGCCTTCTGAACTAATAAAAAAATACAATCTGGAAGAAGTTTCCATAGAAGAGACCAAAGAGGGTATATTATTGCGGCCGATAACAAGTACCAGTCATTTTGACAAAGAGATGAAAAAATTAAGACAGCATAAGGAATACCTCTATAAGGACATGGAAAAACAAGCCAATGAACCTGAAATTATAGACTATTATTCCCAAAAGGATAATGATTTATCGGACATAGACTTAGAGATTATTGAATAATGAAAAATTCTGAAGTTTGGTTAGTCGACTTTTCGCCAAAAATAGGAAAGGAGATCGACAAAGTGAGGCCGGCTATCATTGTAAATCACGATAGTATTGGGGTTTTACCATTAAAAATAGTAGTACCTCTTACTCATGCGCGTACCAGCGTACAACATTGGCATGTCCTTTTAACAGAAACTTCTGCTAATGGCTTATCAAAAAACAGTATTGCCGATTGCTTTCAGGTAAAATCCGTTTCAGAAAGACGGTTTGTAAAGAAAATCGGAAAGTTGAGTGAATTAGAAATGAATGAGGTGAAACTAGGATTAGTGAAGGTATTGGGTTTGGTATAGTGTAGTGTAGAATAGCCAACAATTTAAACAGTACCACTAAAAAATATTTACTACCTTTGCGGCTCTTTTTTCAAACATGGCCCAAAAACAACAAACAAACCAGTTTCTACTTATTCTTATCCTTGGATTACTCACCACCATAGGTCCGTTTTCCATAGATATGTACCTGCCTGCATTCGCAGATATCGCCAAAAGCCTGAATACAGACATCAGCCATATTTCACTCTCCTTATCTACATTTTTTATTGGACTCGGTTTCGGGCAACTTATCTATGGACCGTTGCTTGAAAGGTATGGAAGAAAAAAGCCCATGTATATAGGCTTGGGTCTGTATATTTTATCTTCCCTAGGTTGTGCCATGGCCACTTCTGTGGATAATTTGATAATTTTCCGTTTCTTTCAAGCTGTCGGTTCCTGCGGTGGGTTGGTTGCCTCAAGGGCCATTGTCAGGGATTTGTTTGAAGCAAAAGATATGGCAAGGATCTTTTCGCTGTTAATGATGGTCGTGGCTATTTCTCCTATTGTTGCTCCAACTGTAGGAGGGTACGTAACTGCAGGATTGGGCTGGAGGTACGTTTTTATAATTCTTATGATCATTGCAGCTTTAATACTAGTGCTATCTATTTTGTTTCTACCGGAAAGTAAAAAACCAGATCCTGCGCATTCATTAAAATTCAGATCCATTTATAGTAATTATAAGTCCATATTCAAACATCCTCAGTTCATCCTATACGTAATTACGGGATCCATATCGTATGCAGGATTAATTGCCTACATCAGCGGTTCGGCCTTTTTATATATGGATTTATTAAGAGTAAGTGAAACGCAATTTGGATGGATATTTGCCATCATTGCTGCCGGTTTGATTGGTGCAAATCAGTTGAATACACTGATGTTGAAGGTATATACAAGTGAAAGAATTGTCTTAACAAGCCTTGTTGTACAATCCATAGTAGGTGGTGTATTGTTATTTACCATTTACACTGGGCAAACGGGGATGTATCTCACCACTTTCCTCATTTTTAGCTACATGACCTGCCTCGGATTCGTTTTTCCGAATTCCTCTGCCTTGTCGCTTGCTCCCCTGGGACATAACGCTGGAAATGCCTCTGCATTGATGGGTTCATTACAAACCATTATTGGTGCCCTGGCCTCGGCATTAGTGGGATTATTACAAAACGATAGCGCCATGCCTATGGCTGTAATCATGTCTCTTTGCGCTATAATGGCCTGGCAGTTACTTAGAGTGGGCAGCAGGAAATTGTCACTAACTAGTTTCGGGACACCATAATGATT
>JAOUKG010000367.1 GCA_029882725.1 Cyclobacteriaceae bacterium | reverse complement strand
ACCCAGGGTATTGGAGGCCTGGAAATCAACTCTTTTATACCCCAGGCTACTTCCGCGTACTGATAATTTCACAGTGGGAACAGCAGAGGGTCTGGCTGTGATAAAATTGATTGCACCACCAATGGCCTCACTTCCGTAAATGGAAGAATAAGGACCCCTGATTACTTCTACTTGCTTCAAAGCGGCCATGTTCATTTCTATCAGGGAATTATGGTTAAAAACACCCATCGTACGAATAGGAATTCCATCTTCCAGGTATAAAAACAAACTTTTTGTACTAATAGGCTGGCGAATGGACATCATGTGTTGTTCATTTCCCAAGTCGGGCATGTAAACCCCTGTAACCTTATTTAATACCTGGTCTAGAGTCACTGCCTTGGTTTCTTCCAATGTTTGGGAAGAAACGGTAGTAAGAGCTGCAGGAATATCCGTACGTTCTTTCTCTTCCCGGTTTCCTGAAACTACCAGTTGGTTGAGTAATACAGTAGATTGTTTTAACTGCACAATTCCAAGATCCGCAACAGCTCTTACACGTTGGGTTTCATAACCTATGTAGGAAATATCCAAAGAATCTACACCGGCAGCAATAGTTATTGTAAAGGAACCACTTACGTCAGAAATGCTTCCATTTCCTTCACCCACCGGCAAAATATGGACACCCACCAGGGGTTCACTTGTTACTTCATCAATTAATTGCCCTTTGATTATTTGTTGGGCAAAAATGTTTGGTGCCAAAAACAAAGTAAATAGCACGCACAGAAATATTGTTCTTGTATATAAAGAATTCATGATCGTTTAAATTTAATCCCGTAACGTAGGGGCAGCGTCTGCCCGTGGTTTTGCGTCTGCCCACGGTCTGCCGATAAAATGTAGGGGCAGGCCTCGCGCCTGCCCCTGAATATTGGCAGAGACAGTGGGCAAACGCGAAACCACAGGCAGGCGCAAGACCTGCCCCTACTACGGGATATTTCCAATAATATTATTATTAAATAGGGGTTATGCTGGTATTACAGAATATTGGGGAGGTGGGGTGGTTATTTTTCCGTAAAAATGATAATTCGATGCATTATCATAAATAAAAACGGGTTTTTCCTGAAGGTTTAAATTACGACAACTCAGTTCTTCCAAAGAACTGATTAAAAATACATTTAATTTAGAAACTTGATTATTCGGTGTTGACTGCAAAGGATTGTCCTGCTGTTGTTCCATTGATTTTTTAATCTCTGTATTCAAATGACAGGAACCATTACACTTCAGTTCAGGTTTGTCTTTGTTGATACAGAGTACATTGACGATATAATCATAATTGATCAGGTACTCTACATAGGGCGAAAAAGGCTTAAATACCACCAGGCACTGCACAGAAATAAGAAATATGGCCAACAGTTTTTTCATCCGCCACAAATGTAAACCTGTTGGGGTTCAGAAAATATGACTTAAGTCAATAAACTTTCAAATATTTATCGGCTTAACACTTTTTTGTATTTCTTCCCCATATAATTGGCAAAGTACACGATTACCAAAAAGCAAATTAATGGTATCGTAAATGATAAGTTTATCGTAGAAGCATCTGAAATCATTGCTTGTACCGGAGTAAGTACTGCCCCACCCACAATGGCCATGATAATAAAACTACCGCCCAATTTCCTGTCATCCCCCACATCCTCTAGTCCCAGGCCATAAATGGTAGGAAACATCAAAGACATACAAATGGAAATCCCAATTACACTATAAATTCCAATCCATCCTCCCACAAAGATCACAGCAATACACAGAACAGTACCAATCAATGCCATACTATGCAATAGCTTAGTTGGGGTGATGTACCTCATCAGGGCTGTAAAAATAAACCGGCTTACGCTGAACACAACGATCGAGGCCAGATAATAATTGGAAGCAATCTCTTCAGAAACAATATCCGAGTTTTCCATTACATATCGAATTGTAAACGACCATACACAAATCTGTACACCCACATAAAAGAATTGTGCTATTACCGAAAGCACAAACCTTTTATTTTTAAACAACCTTCGGGCTGAATCCCCGATACTTCCAAAAGAGTCTGCTTTTGATTTAGGGAATTTCTTTAACAACATTATAACAGCCAACACTACTCCCAATACTCCCACAATTAAATAGGCTGTTGAAACATTACTGAGTTCCTTTTCCTGAATCATTTTCAAATGGTCGGAAGTCATGGCAGCTCTCTCCACACTTCCGGCTACATCAAGCCCTGCCAGAATAATTTCCTTTCCCAAGAATATTCCCAATAAAGAACCCACCGGATTAAATGCCTGGGCAAAGTTTATCCTACGAGTAGCCGATTCAGCAGGGCCCATTACCAAAATATAGGGAGCCACAGCGGTTTCCAAAATGGCACACCCTCCTGCAAATACATAAAAGGCCATTAAAAAATGGGAAAACTCCATCGTTTTACTCGCCGGATAACACATGGCGGCACCTATTGCATAGATTAGCAGTCCTACCAACACCCCCGTTTTATAATCGTATTTCCTTATGATAAAAGCCGCAGGCAATGCCAAACAAAAATAAGCACCATAAAAGGCAAACTGTATCAAAGAGGTTTGGGTATCTGTCATGCTCATCACTTTTTTGAAAGCGGCCAGCAAAATGTCTGTCATGTTATTGGCAGCCCCCCAAAGGGCAAAACATACAACGAGTAAAATAAAAGGAAGCAGGTTTTCCCTTTTTATAAATCTTTCTTTCATATACGAAGTTTGTATTTAATGCTTTTTTAAAGTTCCAATTACCCTATCCAGATGTACATATCCTCCATCAATTACCCAATGTTGCCCTGTAATATGAGATGCCTTATTGGAAAGTAAAAACAAGGCGGCATTTGCAATTTCTTCTGAAGTGGTCATCCTTTTCCCCAAAGGAATCCGCTCATTAATACTGTTCACTTTTTCTTCAGGATTTGGAAAGGTATTGATCCAACCTTCATACAAGGGTGTCCAAACCTCGGCAGGTATAATAGCATTTACCCTTATTCCCTCTTCAATCAATTCCACCGCCCATTCTCTGGTAAGTGCAAGCTGCGCACCTTTCGCAGCAGCATAAGCCGACGTACCCCCCTGCCCTGTAATGGCGGTTTTGGAGCTAATATTTACAATATTACCCTTGGATTTAATTAAATAAGGCAGTGAATAATGGGCCATAGCATAATAGTGGGACAAATTATTTTTCAGGCTTTGCATAAAGGCAGCTGTGGAACCCTCTCTAAGTCCTATTCCGTCATTCTTCCCTGCATTGTTCACCAGCCCGTCAATTCTTCCATATACCTCTACAGATTGATCCACCACCTTGCGACATTCCTCATCCTCAGAAAGTTCTGCATTTATGTAATGGGCAGCAAAGGGAGCCGACTTCCTATCTGCATTCAACCTTGCTACCACTTCCTTACCTTTGACTTCGTTCCGGCCTATCACTACCACATTGGCACCTTCCTTTACCAACAGCTCACTGATCGCTTCACCAATGCCACTCGCACCTCCTGTAACTAAATATACTTTATCCTTTAAATCCAAATCCATATTATAGTGAATAAAATTCCATTGCGGTTTGCCCTTTTATTTGCCTTTGCTCCTCCATTGATAGACTCGATATGAATTTATTAAAAGAATCCCAAACACCATCATAATCATCTGCCAAAAGACATACAGGCCAATCGGAACCAATCATCAGCCTCTCTGGCCCAAAAGATTCCAAAATAGTTTCCATATAGGGCACTAAATCCTCGTAGGTCCAACTACTAAAATCAGCTTCCGTAACCATCCCACTCAGCTTACAATATACATAATCCCTTTTGGCTAAAGCCTGAATATGACTTTTCCAAGGCTGAAGTTGACATCCTTTAATATCAGGCTTACCCAAATGATCCAGCACCACCTTTTGTTCCCTTAACTTACCCACAAAATCAAGAGCCACCGGCAGTTGATCATGGTAAACAAGCAAATCGTAGGTCAACCCTTTTCTTCCTATTTGCCGTACTCCCTCAATAAATTCATTGTTTGCCAGAAATAATTCATCAGGTTCTCCCTGCGTAATATGCCTCACTCCTTTAAATCCTGCGTATTCTTTATACTGTTCAATTTGCTTATCAAGATTGGCACTTTTTAAATCCAGCCAGCCCACCACTCCTTTGATTATCGGATGATTTTTCATTAAATAGAGCAAAAAG
>JAOUKG010000368.1 GCA_029882725.1 Cyclobacteriaceae bacterium | reverse complement strand
TTATGTGCTTTGCTGGGATTTGGGGCGTTATGTAAATCACAGTTTCAACTCCAACTGTCTCACAACTGCTTATGACCTTGAGATAGCAATACGCGATATTCAACCCGGAGAACAACTTACTGACGACTATGGTTATTTAAATGTAAACAAACCATTTCGTGCCGCTTCCGAAGGAACCAAAAGAAAAACCGTTTATCCGGATGATTTACTGCGATATTACAAGGTTTGGGACAAAAAATTGATGACGGTCTTAAAATACGTTCCACAAGTTGATCAACCCCTTTGGTCGTTGGTGCCGGACTCATCCAGGGAAGAGTTGAATAGAATATCTGAAAAACCAGAAGAAATGATCTCGATTATCAATTGCTACTACCGTTCGGAAAACGGCAAAGAACATTGATTTTAGGGCTTGTTGCAAAAGAAAGAATAAGAAAACTCTCTAAAAAGAGTGCAATAAAACCTCGCTGATAAAACATTCCGTCCCTAATGGGACGGCTCACCATTACCCTGGTATTCTAAAAACATTAAAGTCCCTAACGGGACCGGAAAACCTTGATAAATTAAATGACATTTAAACCTTGTTTATCAATGTCGTTAAATTAAGAATAAAGCAGCATTAAAATTGTAGTAATTGCCAATTCTCAGCTGTATCAAATGACCCTGTAAGGGTCACCCAAAATAACCCCGGGTTAAAAGCCAACAGGCTGTAAACCCGGGGTTAAACAAATCCGGTGAACTCGGTTTATACAATACGGTTCATAACGAGAGTCAAAAAACAAATTTTATCCCGTAGGGATTTTATGTTTGTAGAAACAATGAATTATTGCAATCCCGTCCCATTAGGGACGGAATGTCAGTCACACCCCCACTAAGAAAAGAGGTAGAAGACCTAAGGGAAACGTTTTTCAGCAGATCCTATTTGAAAACTCTTTAAATAGCAGAGAACACTACTTTTCCCCCGCAAAAAACCAGGGGATATTCAATAACCCTAGTTTCAAATATATGTAAACCTCTTCGCCCTCTTGAATGGATTGGTATTCATTATAAGTAACTCTCACGTCCATGGGCTCTGTGGTCTCACCCCATTCTGCTACGGTCAACTTATATTCCGTAGAGTATTTTCCTTCCACTATTTTTTTTGCCAATACCTCCGTCTCATAAACATTGGGAACAGATTCATCAAAGGTACAATTAATGATGAGGGTGTTGAAAAACACGAGTACGGCAACAAACACAAACAGGAAAAAATAATTACTTACTTTAATCCATTTTTTCAAGGCAATAAAAGGTTCTTTAACAACTTTCAGTATTAAAAAATAGATCAGGGGAGCAAGAAAAGCTGTATAAATCCACCCATTTTGATATTGCAATACATCATAGTCTAGTAAAACCCGAACCATTACAACCAAAGGGGGAATAATCAAGGCATAGGTTAGATTGGGATAAGCTCCTGTTTCATTAAATAACTTCACCAATCCTTTGTAATGAACAAGCAACAAAATAGCAATAATCGGCACTACTAAATTGAACACAACAGCCATTTCATAAGGGTAAGGGTAAAACCACAACCAAATGGCAGCGCCCCAGGCAGCTCCATTCACTACTTTAGTGATTTTCTTGATTTCCTGAAGACGACTTGCCCTTTCAGCCTTGTCTTTTCCTAAATCCTCGTTATCCAATAATTCCTTTTGTTCCGTTTCTAATTTTTCAATCTCGACGTTTGAAAAATGTCCTTCCAAAAATCTTAACCATTCTGATTTTTGACCAAAATACCTGCTTACCTTTATCGTTTTATGATTTTCATCTTTGGGGTAAATAAAAACATAATTTGGATCGGTGGCTATAAAGCCTTTCACCTCCGAAAAAGGCAATTCTACCTTTTTTAACCAGTTTACTTTCACAAATTTATCAGGGTAAATAATCAGCCTGCCTATCTTCATATCGATAAGTCCAATGACAAAAACAGCCATCATAAGCAGGGATATCAAAATAAGAAATACGCTAAGCCACACACTTTCCATCTCAGAGGTAAACCCTAAATATCCCACCCAACCAAATAAGATCAACATAGGAGGCGTTAAAATATAAGTAAATATTCTCCAACCTTTCGCCGTTTGATATTCGCGTTTTATTTCACTTTTCATATAAAAAATGGTGTAGTTAATATCTCAAATCTAAAATAAAACAATCCAAAAGACACAGACAAAATAGTTAAGTGGTATAGAAAATCCATTATATAGAGTCTGATATTAACATTTGAGCGTTTCCGAAAAAAAATAAATCAAAAAAAGATTTACCAACTGAACAATAAATTAACTTCTCACACCTGTTTTACTTTAAAACTAGGGTCATTAACATTTCAATGTTATCTTTGTGGCCTTAATCAAAACCAGAAAGCAAAAACCTCATAAACCAGTAATTCCAGAATTTGGTTATAGGCAAAAAACTATAACCTATTAATTAAATTAACCGATAAAAAAAACATCAATGAAGGCAATGGCATCAGCAGGGTTCAGATTTAAAACTTTCAAAAAAGGCACTAAAAACACACTATTATTATTTTTTATTCTTGTACAAACAGCAGTGTTTGCACAGATTTCAGGAACTGTAATTGACGCAGTAAGCAATTTACCGGTGGAAAAAGTGGCCGTATCTGCTATTAAAAATGGAGAAGTAGCACTCACCGATGCTGAAGGTAGGTTTGTTCTCAGGGCAACCGTTCCAGACTCCCTACAATTCAGTCATCCGGGGTATTATCTGCATACAGAATGGATAACGGAATCCTTTGTGCAAATTTCCTTATTCGAAAATCCTATCGAACTGGAAGAGGTTGTCATCTCGGCATTCGAAGCCAATAGAAATTCTTTAACTATTGCAGCCCCTGTAACCAACGTTGCCTTATTTAAAGGAGGTATGATTGATGTAAATCCGGAAAGTTTAATTGAAATCAATACTCAACCCGGTGTTCAGTTTGAACAGCGTTCGAACAGTAGTTACCGCATCAATATCCGTGGAAGTTCATTGCGTTCTCCTTTTGATGTACGTAATGTAAAGGTGTATTGGAATGGAATTCCCTATACCGAAGCAGGAGGAAGTACGTCTTTTAATTTATTGGATCCATCTTTTTTTGGAAATATGGAAATTATCCGGGGTCCTTCATCTTCACTTTATGGAGCAGGAAATGGAGGAGTGATCCTTATCGATTCCAAAAAAGAAAAAGGGAAGTTTGTTGAATACGGAGTTACAGCCGGTGCATTTGGTTTACAAAAACACAATTTTGCAGCAGGATTGCCTGCTGGTTCCGGATCACATACCATACACTTTTCAACCGTGAAGGTAGACGGGTACCGCAACCATTCGGAAATGGACCGATCAACATTCGAATACAACGGATTGTTTTCAATAAACAGTGATCAATCAATAGAGGCCAATATTTTATATACAGATTTATTTTATGAAATACCCGGAGGCCTAAATGCTACACAATATGAAGCCGACCCACAACAGGCTCGTCCGGGCAATCCTTTTGCTATGGGAAGTGAGGAATCAAACGCTTCGGCCAAAGTCAAAAACCTTCTTATGGGTTTAAACTATGAAAATGAACTTTCCAATAATTTAACACTGAAAAATTCATTTTATTCCGTTGTTCAGGATTTTGAAAGTCCATTCATTTTTGATTATAAAAGAGAAGCACAACAAGGAATAGGCACCCGAAACACCCTACAATACCAGCATGATAAGGGGCTGGCAAAATTGAAGCATACCCTGGGAGTTGAATTTCAATACAGTTTTACCTCTGCACGTAATTATGGAAATGTAGCTGGAGTATCAGACACACTCAACTTTGATGATCAAATCCGAAACCGTCAATCCTTTCTGTTTCTTCAAACTGATATCCAAATAGAAAAATTTCACCTGACAGCTGGGGTAAGTGTTAACCATTTAAAATACGATATTTATAGATTATGGGACGCTGAACTGGATAGCACATATCAATTTGTAAGAAATTTTGCCCCTGTAATTACGCCACGTATTAGTGCATTATACAACTTTGGAAACGTATCGGTATTCGGAATAGCAGGCTACGGCTTTTCTCCTCCTACCCTCGATGAGGTTCGCACCAATGAAGGTTCGTTAAACTCCGATATCAACGCTGAAAAAGGAGTGAATTATGAAATAGGTTCTAAAGCTGAAATTCTAT